>NZ_JABUMQ010000350.1:0-11088 GCF_013336645.1 Myxococcus sp. CA039A
GGCCAGGGAAGGAGGCCACGGCCGCGGGCCGGCCCCCCTGGGGCGTCGCGGCGGGTGGGCGCGCCGTCGCCGCGGGCTTCGCGGCGGCAGGCCGAGCGGCCGGGGCATCCCCGAGGGCCTGGCCGCAGAGCACGCAAGAGGCCGAGCGCGGCGGATTGAACCCGTCACAGTTCGGGCAGACCACGGAGAGAGCCGACAACAAGAGCTGTGACATGGGCGAACCAGAATCTACGGGCGCGTAAAACGTCGGGTCAACGAAAGCGAACGCGATGGGTGGGACAAGCCCGGAAGAGAAATGTGACAGGTTCCGTGGGGCAACGTTGCCCCCCCTCCGGCACGAAGTTACGATTCCCCCTGCTTCGATGATCCGCCTGAACGACATCCTCCAACGGGTTTCCTCGTACCACCCGGACCCCGACCTGGACATCATCAAGAAGGCCTACGTCTACTCGGCCAAGGTGCATCAGGGCCAACTGAGGAAGTCAGGCGAGCCCTATCTCGTCCACCCGCTCGAGGTGGCCGGCATCCTCGCGGACCTCAAGCTGGACGAGGCGTCCATCGTCACCGGTCTGCTCCACGACACCATCGAGGACACGCTCGCCACCGCGGAGGAGCTCACGGAGCTGTTCGGCGCGGAGGTGGCCCAGCTGGTGGACGGCGTCACCAAGCTGTCCAAGTTCTCCGCGTCCGCCACGCTCTCCCAGGAGGAGAAGCAGGCGGAGAACTTCCGGAAGATGATCATCGCGATGGCGCAGGACATCCGCGTCATCCTCGTGAAGCTGGCGGACCGCACGCACAACATGCGGACGCTGGACCACATGAACGAGGAGAAGCAGGCGCGCATCGCCCAGGAGACGCTGGACATCTACGCGCCCCTGGCGAACCGGCTCGGTATCTCCTGGATCAAGACGGAGCTGGAGGACCTGAGCTTCCGCTACGTGAAGCCGCAGGAGTTCTTCGGCCTCCAGGAGAAGCTCAACAAGCGCAAGAAGGAGCGGGAGAAGTACATCGAGGACACCTGCGACCTCATCCGCTCCAAGCTCGCGGAGCGCGGACTGAAGGGCGAGGTCTCCGGCCGCTTCAAGCACGTCTACAGCATCTACAAGAAGATCAAGTCACAGGGCATCGACTTCGATCAGATCCACGACATCATCGCCTTCCGCATCATCTCCCCCGCCGCGCCCGCCTGCTACGAGGCGCTGGGCCTGGTGCACGAGATGTGGAAGCCGGTGCCGGGTCGCTTCAAGGACTTCATCGCGATTCCGAAGCCCAACATGTACCAGTCGCTGCACACCACCGTGATTGGCCCGTTGAGCGAGCGCGTGGAGGTGCAGATTCGCACCGCGGAGATGCACAAGATCGCCGAGGAAGGCATCGCCGCGCACTGGAAGTACAAAGAGGGCAAGGCCGTCATCTCCAAGGATGACGAGAAGTTCGCCTGGCTGCGCCAGCTCATGGAGTGGCAGCAGGACCTGAAGGACCCGAAGGAGTTCCTCGAGACGGTGAAGGTGGACCTCTTCACCGACGAGGTCTTCGTCTTCACGCCCAAGGGCGACGTGCGCTCGCTGCCACGCGGCGCGACGCCGGTGGACTTCGCGTACGCCATCCACTCGGACGTGGGCAATCGGTGCGTGGGCGCGAAGGTGAACGGCAAGATTGTTCCCCTGCGCTACAAGCTGAAGAACGGCGACACGGTGGAGGTGCTCACCAGCCCGCAGCAGCACCCGTCCAAGGACTGGCTCACCTTCGTCAAGACGAGCCGCGCGCAGCAGCGCATCCGCGGCTTCATCAAGCAGCAGCAGCGCGAGAAGAGCCTGCAACTGGGGCGCGAGCTGACGGACCGCGAGTTCAAGCGCTTCCAGCTCAACTTCAACAAGCTGCTCAAGTCCGGCGAGGTGAAGAAGGTCGCCGAGGAGCTGGGCTTCCGAATCGAAGACGACCTGCTGGTGGCCATCGGCTACGGCAAGGTGACGCCGCAGCAACTGGTGCAGCGCCTGGTCCCCGAGGAGAAGCGCAACGAAGCGGAGGCCACGCCCCGAGGCGACGGCTCCGGCAACGGCTCGCACGCGGGGGGCTCGTCCATGCTCCCCGGCCTGTCCCGCGTGACGGACCTGGCCAAGCGCCTGGTGGGCCGCAGCAACCGCAGCGGCGTGCAGATTGGCGGCGTGGACGATGTGCTCGTGCGCTTCGGACGGTGTTGCAACCCCGTCCCCGGCGACCCCATCGCCGGCTTCATCACCCGGGGACGGGGAGTCACGGTGCACACGGTGGGCTGCGAGAAGGCGTTGGCGACGGACCCCGAGCGGCGCGTGGACGTGAGCTGGGACGTGCGGGGTGACTTCAAGCGCCCCGTCACCCTGCGCGTGCTGACGGCGGACCGGACAGGTCTCCTGGCCGACATCTCCAACATCTTCTCGAAGAAGGGCGTCAACATCTCCCAGGCCAACTGTCGGGCCACGGGCGATGACCGGGCGGTGAACACCTTCGAGGTCATCATCTCGGACCTGAAGCAGCTCACGGACCTGATGCGCACCATCGAGCGCCTGAGCGGCGTCTACTCCGTGGAGCGAATCTAATCCGCCGCCTTTCGTGCTAGAGCGCCCGAGAAATCCGGCGGCCTGTCTCTCAGGGCCGCCCGAACCCTCGAGGTGCGCTCCATGGCTCGGAAGACTCTTCACTCGGACCAGGCTCCCAAGGCCATTGGCCCGTACTCGCAGGCGGTGCAGGTGGACGCCGGGAAGCTGACCTTCCTCTCCGGACAGATTCCCCTGGACCCCGTCACCATGGAGATGGTGCAGGGGGACGTCGTCGCCCAGGCGGAGCGGGTGATGCTCAACCTCCAGGCGGTGCTGGCGGCGGGCGGGCTGGACTTCAGCCACGTCGTGCGCTGCACCATCTTCCTCACGGACCTGGGTGACTTCGCCAAGGTGAACGAGGTGTACGGCCGCTACTTCACCGGCGCGCCGCCGGCCCGCGCCACCGTGCAGGTGGCCGCGCTGCCCCGCGGCTCCAAGGTGGAGATCGACGCCATCGCTGTCTCCTGAGCGTCCTTCCCCCGTCGTCCAAAGCAAGAGGCCGCCGGACCTTGTCGGTCCGACGGCCTCTGGTGCTTCAGGGCTCGAGAAGCAGCCCGGTGGAGCGGATTACTTCCCGTCCGCCGCGACGGCGCCGGCCTTCTTCAGCTCTTCATCGATGATGCGCTTGAAGCCGTCCAGCGGCTGGGCGCCCACGAGCGTCCGGCCGTTGATGAAGAACGTGGGGGTGCCGGTGGCGCCCAGGCGGGAGCCCTCGGCGGCGTCCGCGTCGATCTGCGCCGCGAACTTGTTCTCGTCCAGGGCGGCCTTGAACTTGGCGACGTTCAGGCCCAGCTCCTGCGCGTACTTGTCCAGGGACGCGCGGTCCAGCGCGCGCTGGTTGGCGAAGAGCTTGTCGTGCATCTCCCAGAACTTGCCCTGCTCGTGCGCGGCCAGCGCGGCGGCCGCGGCGGCCTTGGCGTTGCCGTGCATGGGCAGCGGCTGGTTCTTGAAGGCCACCTTCACCTTGCCCTGGTACTGCTCCTCGATCTGCTTGAGCGTCGGGACGACGCGGCTGCAGAAGGGGCACTCGAAGTCGGAGAAGGCGACGATGGTGACGGGCGCGTTCTTCGGGCCCTTCACCGGGGCGTTGCCCACGTCCACCTTCTGCACGGGCGGCTCGGCGGGGGCGCCCGCGGGAGGCGCGGCCGGAGCCTCGGCGACGTTCTGCGCGTTCAGCTTCGCGTAGAGCTCCTCGGCCTTGGTGCCGGAGGCCAGCAGCTTGTCGGCCTTGGCGATCTCCTCGTCGATGAGGCGCTTGAAGGAGTCGAAGGGCTGTGCGCCCACGAGTTCACGGCCGTTGACGAAGAACGTCGGCGTGCCACTGGCGCCCACGGCGGTGCCGGCGGCGCTGTCGGCCTCGACCTTCGCCTTGTACTTGCCGCTGTCCAGCGCGGCCTTGAACTTGGCGACGTTCAGGCCCAGCTCCTGCGCGTACTTCTCCAGGGAGGCGCGATCCAACGCCTTCTGGTTGGCGAAGAGCTTGTCGTGGAACTCCCAGAAGCGACCCTGCTCGTTGGCGGCCTCGGAGGCCTCGGCGGCCAGCTTCGCGTTGGCGTGGAAGGGCAGCGGCTGGTGACGGAACACCACGCGCACGTCCTTCGGGTAGTCCTTCTTGATCTGCGCGAGCGTGGGGCCCGCGCGGCTGCAGAAGGGGCACTCGAAGTCGGACCACTCGACGATGGTCACCTTGGCGGTGGCGGGACCGAAGGCGGCCGCGTCGGCCGGCACGTCGATCTTCCGCACCGCGGGCGCCTGCTGCTGCGGGGCCGCCTTCGGCGCGGCGCGCTCGGCGCCCTTCTCGATGATCTTCGCGTACACCTGGCTGGCGGGAACGCCACCCTTCACCAGGGCCTCGGCCTTGCCCAGCTCCTCGTCGATGAGGGCCTTGAAGTTGTCGATGGGCTGCGCGCCGGAGAGGAAGCGGCCGTTGATGAAGAAGGCCGGGGTGCCGCTCGCGCCGAGCTGGCTCGCCAGGGCCTGGTCCCGCTGGATGGCCTCGGCCAGCTTGGGGCTGGTCAGGTCGGCCTTCCACTTGTCCAGATCCAGACCAATCTCCTGCGCGAACTGCTGCAGGGACGCGTCATCGAGCTTCTTCTGGTTGGCGAAGAGCTTGCCGTGCATCTCCCAGTACTTGCCTTGCTCACCGGCCGCGAGGGCAGCCAGGGCCGCCGGCTTGGCGCGGGGGTGGAAGGACAGCGGGTTCTGACGCATCACCACGCGCAGCTTCTTGCCGTAGTCCTCTTCCAGCTTCTCCACCGTCACATTGGCGCGGCTGCAGAAGGGGCACTCGTAGTCCGAGAACTCCACAATCGTGACAAGGGCATCGGCGTTACCCCGGGTGGGGGAACCTTCGATGGGAACCTTGAACACGGTGGGGTCCACCGGACGACGCGCGGGGTTGGCCTGACCAGCTTGCGCAGCGGGCTTGGTGGTATCGGTCTTCGAGGACGGGCCGCTGTACACACGGCCGCCAACGAAACCAAGCACCAGGCCGACCAGCAGGGCCACGATGATATTGGGCTTCATGGGTGGGTTCTGCTCCTTCGCCATAGGTCCGACTCCGGCCCCGAGCGTGGATGTGCGAGAAAGATTGAGAGGGCCGGGGTACTTAACAGAGGGATTTCCAGACACGCAAGCCGAGTGGAGACGCACTCCGCTCGGCGAACAGGCCCCTCAGGGGCCCGGAAACTGGGCGGTTCTCGGAAAAATTCCGCATGCTCGGATCTGCGCGGTGCGAGAGAGTCCTTGAATGGACATCGCAGTGCGCGTGGACACCTCTGGGGCATATTGCCCCGTGCCCATCCTGGAGATCGCCAAGGTGATGAGGCGCCTGCCCGTCGGCGCCCTGGTGGAACTCATCTCCACGGACCGGGGGCTGGAGGCGGATCTGCCCGCCTGGTGTGAAGCGACGGGCCACGAGCTCGTCCGTCTGGAGCGCAGAGGGACGAGCTACGTGGGCTGGGTGCGCAAGGCGGGCTGACGCCCGAGCGCACTCCCTCTCTAGAGCAACTGGAGGACGCGGTCCTCGAGGCGCCGGCCGCGGCTGACGCCGAGGATGAGCACGCCGCTCTGGAGCAGGTGGGCCACCACGCGGCTGATGACTTCCTCGGGCTTCGCCTGTCCGCCGAAGCGCACGACGAGGATGCCCTCACCGTCCATGCGCGCGTCGGTGACGTCGGGCAGGGCGGTCAGCTCCGGGGGGATGACCATTCCGCTGGCGATCTGCACGCGGAACTCCGCGCCCTGTCCGGTGAGCTCGGACATGGTGCCCGCCTGCGCGAGACTGCCTTTGTCGAGGATGGCGGCCGCGTCGCACAGCTCCTCCAGCTCCTGGAGGTTGTGGCTGGAGACCACCACCGTCTGTCTGCCCTTCATGTCTTTGATGACCTGACGCACCTGCGCGGCGATGCGCGGGTCCAGGCCGGCGGTGGGCTCGTCCAGCAGCACCAGCGGCGGGCGCCCCATCAGCGCCTGCGCCATGGCCGTGCGCTTGGCCATGCCGTGGCTGAGCGCGTGCGTCTGGACCTTCCACGCGTCCATCAGCCCCACCTGCTCCAGCGCTTCACGGGCCTCGTTCTCCGGAGTCGCGAGCCCCGACAGCTTCGCCCAGTACGTCAGGAGCGCGCCCACTTCCCAGCCCGAGGGCAGCACCGCGTCCTGCGGCAGCGCCCCGACGCGGCCCTTGAGGGCCCCGGGCGTGGAGGGGTCCACGTCCATGATCTTGAGCGTGCCCTCGGAGGGATAGAGATACCCACACATCATGGAGAAGGTCGTGGTCTTGCCGGCGCCGTTGGGGCCGATGAGGCCATACACCGCGCCCCGGGGCACCGAGAAGCTGACGCTGTTGACGGCGACCTTCGGGCCGAAGCGCTTGGTGATGCCGAACAGTTCGATGGCCAGGTCGCTCACAGGTCCCTCGCGCGCAGGGCCCCGTAGGCGCCCAGAAGAAAGAGGGTCGCGAAGCCCGCGTAGGCCGCGCCGCTGATGCCGAACTCGGTGAACTTCGGGTGCAACAGGTCCCCCGCGTAGTTGGAGGGCGACAGGTAGCGCAGGAAGCGCAGCGTGCCCGTCTCTCCCGAGGCCCGGCCCACCGTGTCCATCAGCCAGAAGACGAACAGGAGGATGAAGTTGAAGACCAGGCTCACCCCGGGCGTGCGGAAGAGGCTGGAGCACAGCGTGGTGAGGGCCACGTACGCCAGCGAGAAGACGATGGCGGCGAACCAGAACTTGAGCAGGTTGATGATCAACGCCGCGGAGCCGAAGTCGGGGTTGGCGATGCGCGCGTAGATGAAGATGGCCAGGTCGATGACGAGCACCAGCCCCACCAGCAGCGCCGCCTGCGTCAGGAACTTGCCCAGCAGCACCGACGAGCGCCGCGCGCGCACCGTCAGGTAGCGCATGGAGCGGGGGGCCACCTCGCCGCTGATCTGATCGAACCCCATCAGCGCCACGTAGGCTGGCAGGAAGAAGAGGGTGACCTTGAAGACGAGCAGCACCTCGATGGGAACCTGCGCGAGCGCCTCCATCATCGAGGTGTCGTTGCTGGTGAGGAAGCCCAGCACGCCCTTGCGCGTCTCCTCCATCAGCCTCGTGGCCGACTCCGCGTCGGCACCGGCGCCCGCCAGCCGCTCGTTCATCGCGGTGCGCAGGTCACTGGTCAGCTTGCCAATCACCAGCAGCACCAGCGCGGAGAACATGCTGTAGAGCCCGAGCAACACCACCGCGCGACCACTGCGCACGGCCCGTTGAAGCTCGGCGCCCCAGATGACCAGGGTTTCTTTCAGTCCGTCCAAAGTGTGGGTGACCCTATCGGACTTGCACACTCCACCGCCAAGTTTCTGACAGGAGCGGCAATCAGGCGGGCAGGGAAGCGTCCGTGGACAGCGAGCCTCCAGCCGCTAGGATTCGCGTGCTGCTCCTGCCCCCTCTCAGCCGCCCCCCTCGCGCCGCACATGACGATTCGCCGCCGCCTCCTGTCCGCCGCCGCGCTGCTTCCCCTCGCTCTGCTCCTGGGGGCCCAAGAACCCGTCCAGGGGGGCGCCTCCGTCGAGGCCCCGGCCGCCAGTGACTCTGGAACGGGGGCGAATGGCGCGAGTCAGGCCGCTGCCTCGACACCCACGGCGGGTCCTTCTGGGCCGGCGAGCGGGTCCGGCGCCGGTGTGGCCATCTCGGGCGCGGGGAATTCGGGAAGCGACCCGGGCGCGCATGCCGGAGGAGGGGGCACCATCGCGTCCCCGTCTCCCGCTGGCGGAGAGGACGGCGGAACGAGCGCCGAGGCCGAGGCGGTGGCGGCCGCCGCGGTGCAGGGTGGGGCCGATGCGGGGTTGACCACGCTGGTGACGGTGCCGGGGCTGCTGCCGCCCACGCCGGTGCCCTCGCGACTGACGGCGCCTCCCATGGCGAAGCTCCAGACGATGCCTCGCGCCGCGGACCTGATGGCTCGCGCGAAGCTGCAGGGCGAGCGGCTGGTGGTGAAGGAGAAGGACGGGCACACGCGCGCGCTCACCGTGGACCCGGTGCTCCAGGCGTCGCTGACGAAGATCCTCCGCGACTATGAGGTGCCGTATGGCGCCGCCGTGGTGCTGGAGCCCTCGACGGGGCGGGTGCTGGCGCTCGCGGAACACTCGCAGGCGCAGCCGGAGCTGCGAGGGCTGCCCTACCGCGCGGTGTTCCCCGCCGCGAGCATCTTCAAGATCGTCACCGGCAGCGCGCTGCTGGAGGCCGGCGTCACGCCCACCATGGAGGAGTGCTTCCACGGCGGGAAGCGGCGGCTCACCGAGAAGCACCTGGAGGACAGCGAGCGCGACGGGGCCTGCTACTCGCTGGCGCTCGCGATGGGCAAGAGCGCCAACGTCATCTTCGCCAAGCTGACGCAGAAGCACCTCACTGCGGATGTGCTGCGGCGCATGGCCGCGCGCTTCCGCTTCAACCGTGAGATTGACTTCGTGGTGCCCACGGACGTGTCGCTCGCCGCCGTGCCGGAGGACGGCTTCGCCCTGGCCAACACGGGCGCCGGCTTCGGCGACGTCTACCTCTCGCCCCTGCATGGCGCGCTGCTGGCCTCGGTGGCCGCGAATGACGGACGCTGGGTGGACCCCGTGCTGGTGGAGCCGGAGCAGGGCTCGCTGCTGCCTCCCGAGGGCGAGCGCGTGCTGACTCCCGAGGCGGCCCGCGCGCTGACGGACATGCTCGAGGAGACCGTCACGCACGGCACCGCGCGCGGCATCTTCCGCGAGCGCAACTTCCGCGTGGACAACGCCGTGGGAAAGACGGGCACGCTCGCGGACCGCAATCCGTTCCGGGACTACTCGTGGTTCGTCGGCTTCGCGCCTCGCGACAACCCGCGCGTCGCCGTGGCCGCGCTCATCGTCAATGACCCGAAATGGCGCATCCGTGGCACCTGGCTGGGGCGCGAGGCGCTGCGGCTCGGCCTGGAGCGCGTGCCCGCCCCCGTGGAGCTGACCGCGCCCGCGTCCGCCGCGGGCAAGCACTGAGCGGGTGGTCGACGCGCCACGCGGTGCGCTTCACCAGCGGGGCCGCCGCCGTGGATGCACGTGCGTGCGGCCCGTTTCCTTGACGGAGCAGGCACTGTGCGGGAGGACGACTCGCCGCGCGGTGCGCTTCACCAGCGCAGTGACGACGCCTCCGTGGATGTACTGGCGTGCGGCCCGCCTCCTTGATGGAGCAGGCACCGCGAGGGAGGACGACTCGCCGCGCGGTGCGCTTCACCCGCGTTTGGACGACGCCTCCGTGGATGCACTTGCGTGCGGCCCGCTTCCTTGAGGGAGGCAGTCACCGCTGGGGTGGACGACGCGCCGTGCGGTGAGCTTCACCAGCGCGGGGACGACGTCTCCGTGGATGCACTTGCGTGCGGCCCGCTTCATTGACGGGGCAGGCACCGCGCGGGAGGACGACTCGCCGCGCGGTCAGCGCGCGGTGAGCTTCACCAGTCCCATGTCCACGAAGCCGTGGAAGAACTTCAGCGCTTCGAGTTCTTGCAGCGGAGACACGTGGACGATGGCGGCGATGTCCCGGCGGCCGTCGACGCGTGAGAGCAGGTAGCGCTCGGGCGCGGTGAGCTGGAGCGTCTTCAGATGCGCGGGCGACACCTGGAGCGCTGGCACCTTCGTGGCGTCCATCAGCTCCCGGCGCAGCTCCGCCAGCAGCTTCTCCTGCGCCGCCTTCACCAACGCCGCCGAGCGGGGCGTCGGGGACATCTCGTGCGCCCGTCGCGCCAGCGCCTCGCCGTCACGCACGTTGCCGGCGTCGAGGAAGAGCTGCGCCGCCTGGAGCACCTCGTCCGATGACGACTCCGAGCCGATGACACCCGTGTCCTCCGGCTTCTCCACCTCCACCACCGCGGACGTGACGGGCACGGGGGCCTCGTCCGAGACCTTCACCGCGTCCAGCCGGTAGAGCGCGTACAGCCGCTGATAGAGGAAGAAGTCCGTGGCATGCAGCGCCCTGGCCAGCCCGTCGATGCTCAGGCCGTCCTGGATGAGCTGGACGATGCGCTCGTCCATGCTGCCGGGCTTGCGCTCGGGCAGCTTGCGTTCATCCACGGACAGCCGCACCGCGCCGGAGGGGAACACCGCGCGGATGGCCTCCCACGCCGTCTCCCGGAACTCGCCCTCGCGGTGGATGTCCATCAGGTCCACCTCGATGTCGAGGCCGGCGATCTCCGGGGCCGTGTCCGACGCCTCGAAGGTGAACTCGCCCTCCCGCCAGTGGAAGGCATCCAACATCATCTCCCGGAACTTGTGGCTCAGCGTCGAGCGCGCCGTCGCTTCCGGCACCACCCCGGTCATCACCAGCACCTTGCCCAGGAAGACGCGCGTCTGGGCCTGGGTGCTGAACGCCTTCTCGAGCTGGGCCTCCGTCAGATGCCCCATGGTGATGAGGAATTGACCGAAGTACTCCCGATGCTGATTGGAGCTGGCGCAAATCACCTGGCCATCGCGGAGGACCCATTGCTTGCGGACCTCCCCTCGCTCCACCTTCAGCGAGCCAGTGGCTCGACGGTTCCCGAGGTAGACGACGAGGTCCTTGAGGGGCATCGTCGGTAAGTCACCAGTCAGACCTCGCATCGACCGTCCATCCTGCCCGCCATGAGAGTCGAGATCTACTCGAAACCCAAATGCTCCCTCTGCGACAAGGCAGCCGACGTCGTGGACGCCGTCCGCGCTCGCATCCCCTTCGAGCTGAGGCTCATCTCCATCCTGGAGGACCCGGCGCTCTTCGAGCGCTGGCGCTACGACATCCCCGTGATCGTCATCAACGACGTGCCCGCCTTCAAACACCACGTCACCGAGGCCGAGCTGGAGGCCCGGTTGCGTGAGGTCCAAGGTGGCATGTCCATTGCTAAAACCGATGCCCAGGATGGGTAGCCGAGCGCCCTTCCCTTGGAAATCCGGGGGGATGAAGAGAGCAGGGAAGGGCTGGGGACTGTAATTCCGGGCACGTGCCGGGGGAGTGGTGGAGAAAATTCTGGTGGGGAGGCGGACGTGGTGGG
>NZ_JABUMQ010000351.1:0-11021 GCF_013336645.1 Myxococcus sp. CA039A
CGCGTGGAGCGCGCGGAGGGAGGAGGGCTCCGGGAGCGGCCCTCGCGGTTGTTGGTGGAGCCCGCGTGGCTGGACGCGGAGGTGGCGGAGACGGGCAGGTTGCTGGCCGCGAGGGTAGGCGGGCGGCGGCACCGGGTGACGGCGGTGACAGGGCCGGAGCGGCTGGGAGGGGAGTGGTGGTCCGAGTCTCCCTTCCAGCGCGACTACTACCGGGTGCACTTCGAGGGACTGGGCCCGGCGTGGGTGTTCCGGGACATGCGAGATGGCCGCTTCTATCTGCAGGGCTTGTTTGACTGACGTGCCACGCGCGGCGTGTGCTTTCGTGCAATCAATTGCAGAATCAGCGGGTCGGAAGCTCGCGGGAACTGATGCCTGTGAGCCCCAGGCGTCGCACTGCCTCTATGAACCGCTCTGTTCCAATGATCATCGTGGCGAAGTTACCCACCCGAAACAGGTCCAGGTCGACGGGGAGAGAACGCGCGTCGAGGATCGGGTGGTCAGGCCTTTGGAACGCGAGCCGGCCACATGTCTTACAGGCTGGCGCCAGATCTGAAGGGAGGCAGTCTGGATGCAAACGCCCCTTCAGTTCGATTTGAAGCTCCAGCATCTCTGGTGGGCTCTTTTGCCTCCAGCGCAGCTCCGTCTCACAGCCGACGAGACCCTGGACATGCAGTGACCGGAGTTGCTCCAGCGTGTCCCGGCGCAACATCAACAAGTAGTCCCCTTGCCAGGTGAGTGGACCCAAATCGCCACGGGCCGTCCCCACCATGGGGCCGAACGCCGTTCCTGGTGGAAGCTCCGCTCCTGGGGGGGCCAGGGGGCTCGCGAGCGTACGCAGGCGTTGGTACTCGGGCACGGACGTAGGCCATGGCCTCACGAAACGGGCCTGTTCCGGCAGCGATGAGAGGTCCACGCAAGGGTAGTTATGTCCCGAGCCACCCCAGGTCGCGCCACAGTCGGAGCACTCGACTCCAGGCAGCGACCACTTGTGCGCGGCGTTGAAGTCGCCTCGGTATCGAGAGGTCTCTGCACTGTCCTCACCCAGTTCGAAGAATCGAGTCATCTGTCCAGGACGTGGTTATTCCAGATGGGTGTAGTAGGGCTTGACGGGACCGCCCAGGAGTTGGAAGCGGTAGATGAGTTCCCCTGCATGTTTGAAAATTTCTTCCTTGGAGGGGAAGGGATTCTGTCTCTGATACTCACGCCATGCCTTGTTCCAGGCGCCTCCACGGTCTCCGCCTCGGTGAATCCGTTGGTGGACGTCCCGTGGAAGAGGGAGCGTGTAGTCGTGGATGTTGAGTCCTCTGCTGCGGAACCATAACGCCAGGTCTTCGGCCTGCGGGAAGATGTGGTGCTTCTCGAAGCGGCCCGGAGGGAGCTGAAATCTCGGCGGTGTGGGACGAGGACTCCCATGCCAGGGGATGACGAAGACGGGCTCATGGCCTCCAGGTGTTTTCAGCCCGCTTCCCCAGTTTCTGCGAGGACCTCCTCCGGGCGCAGCGGATGCCGCGGGAGGACGCGCGGGTGGAAAGCGCGCCAACGTCAGTTCGTCGAGCATGTGCTCGCAGCGGAAGAAGGCGCACGTGTCCTCTTCGCAGAGGGGAGCGAGGCAGACATCCTCATGCGGCTCGGAGCACTCTCCCTGCGCGTCTTCCCAGAAGGGGACCGCTGACGCAGCCGATGTCGCGCAGCCCTGCCATCCGGTGGCGAGCAGGACGACGCAGAAAACATGCAATGCGCGCATAGTCTGTGGATAGCACGCCGCCGCCCCCAGCTTCACCGGTTTGCCCACCGCCGCCTCGGGTGGTTATGCAGAGCGACCACCTTTTCCCCCAGGGCCCCCATGCGCGTCTCCGCTCTCCTCCTGCTGTCCCTGCTTGTCACCGCATGCGCCGCGCCGCAGGTCCGTCCCGCGGGGGCCATCCGCAAGGTCGTCGTGGTCGTCGGCTCGCGGGTGGACTCACTGCCCTCGGCGTCCTACCGCGAGGACCTGATGGGTGAGGGCAACCCTCGCACCGTCCTCTCCGGTTCGACGGAAGCCGTCCTCCGAGAGCGGGGCTTCGAGGTCGCCGGGACGCGCATCTCCGCGGCGCCTTCGCCCTCCACGGACGAAGTCGTGTCCGTCATCCGTGAGAACGACGCGGAGGCCGCCGTCGTCGTCGTGCTGTCCTGGGTCGACGTCTCCGCCGTCCAGACCATGGGCCGCGCCGACGTGGTGCTGGAGGCCGGCGTCGTCTCTCCCGACGGCCAGTTGATCTGGCGCAAGGAGAGCCGCACCGTCGCGATGATTGGCCTGTACCAGTCGCAGACGGACTACAGCTCCTATCTGCGCAAGGCCGTCATCCAGGCCGTCAAGGAAGTGCCCTGAGCCTCCACGCCCTCAGGGCTTCGGCCGAGGGCTCGCCAGTCGCAGGTGCTCGTGCACCGTCTCCGCGCGCAGGTAGAGGAACTGCGCGTCGCCGAACGCCAGCGTGTCGCCGTCGTTGAGCGTCACCTGCGCCCGAAACCCCAGGGGCGCGCCGTTGATCCACGTGCCATTCATCGACTGCGCATCGCGCACGAGGAAGCCGCCCGTCGCCGCATTCCACCGCAGCGTGGCGTGGTGCTGGGAGACAGACGGGTCCGGCACCACCAGGTCACACTCCGAGCGGCCGACGGTGAGCTCCTCGCCATCCACCTTGGGGTTGAGGAAGTGCACCTCCAGGTTGTCGAAGTCGCGAAGCATGGCGAGCAGCCGCTCCGTCATGCGCGAGCGATGCGCCATGCCCACCGTGCGCGCCCCCGTCAGCTGCTGGGCGACGCTTCGGAACACCGGGTCCACGGGCTGCTGGATGAGCGCCACCGGGCCTGACGCGGCCCGGAAGGCTTCGAGCGAGGCTTCGGCGAAGGGTCGGAGCTGGTTCACGGACACCATGTCGCCCACCCTACGTCCAAGCAGGGGCCACGGGAAGCAGGCTGTCGAGCCCTCCTGGACGCTCGGCGAGGGAGTCCGTCACACCGTGAACGTGGCATCCCCCAAGAGGGCATGGGAGCGTGCGCCCTGCATGCGGGTACTCGTCACGGGAGCGGCGGGCTTCATCGGTCACCACGTCAGCGCGCGACTGCTGGCGCGAGGGGACACCGTCCTCGGCGTGGACAACCTGGACCCCTCCGGAGATGTGCCACTCAAGCAGGCCCGCCTGGCCCGACTTCGCACCACTCCCGGCGCCGAGCACTTCACCTGTCATCCGGTCGACATCACCGATGCCGCCGCGCTCGCGAGAATCTTTCAGCAAGAGCGCCCCGAGCGGGTCGTGCATCTGGCGGCGAGGGTCGGCGTCCGGACGGCGAGCGCCACCGCCCGGTCCTATCTGGACACGAACGTGACGGGGTTTCTCCACGTCCTCGAGCAGTCACATGCCACGCAGGTGGAGCACCTGGTCTACGCCTCCTCCAGCTCCGTGTACGGCGCTGACACGCCGCCCCCTTTCGCGGAGAGCGCCTCGGCCGACCACCCGCTGAATGTCTACTCCGCGACCAAACGCGCCGGAGAGCTGCTGGCCCACACGTACGGCCACCTGCACGCGCTGCCCACCAGCGGGCTGCGCTTCTTCACCGTGTACGGTCCCTGGGGGCGTCCGGACATGGCGCCGTTGCGCTTCCTTCGCGCCCTGCGCGAGGGGCGTCCCATCGACCTCTACGGCGAGGGCCGCATGCGGCGCGACTTCACCCACGTGGACGACGTGGCGGAGGCGGTGCTGCGCGTGCTGGACCGCCCGCCCTCCGGTACACCGCCGTATCGACTGCTCAACGTGGGCCGCGGCGAGCCCGTCTCGCTCCGCGACTTCGTGGCCGTCCTGGAGCGACACGTGGGGACGCGGGCCGTGCTGCGCCCACTGCCAGCCCAGCCAGGGGAGATGGACGGCACGTGGGCGGACCCCTCCGCGCTGGAGCGCGAGACGGGCTTCCGTCCTCGCGTCTCCGTGGAAGAGGGGCTCGCGCAACTGGAGGCGTGGGAGCGGGAGCACCCCCAGTTCAGGACGTGAGCCAGTCCCGCGACAGTCCACGGGGACGGGTCGCATCATCGCGCTGGAGTCGCGCTCCCGCCCGGCCTCACCCGGCCGTCACCTCCACCCGGCCATGCTCCACGCGCCAGGCCTCGGAGGTGCACGCGCGAGCGAACGCGGTGTCGTGCGTCACCAGCAGCAGCGCGCCGGGATACTCACGCAGGGCCGCCTCCAGTCGCTCGATGGAGGGCAGGTCCAGGTGATTGGTGGGCTCGTCGAGCACCAGCGCCCAGGCGTGCTGTCCCAGTCCGCGAGCGATGAGCAGCTTGCGCACCTCTCCCGGTGAAGGTTGCTCCGAGCCCAGCAGCCGCTCGGGGTCCACGCCGAGCGCGGCCACCAGGGACAGCACGCGCCCCTTCTCCTCGGGAGGCAGGGCGCGCACCTCGTCGAGCGTGGTCCGCGCCTCCTCCGCGCCCACGTCCTGCGGCAGGTACAGCACGCGCTCCATGGGAACGCGAGCACGCTCCAGCAGCGCGCGCACCAGGGTGCTCTTGCCCGCTCCGTTGGGACCCTCGATGCGCACGCGCGCCTCGCGGCCGACGGACAGATTCACGGGCCCCAGCAGCGGCACGTCCCCGGCGCGCAGCTCCGGCACGTCGAGGGTGAAGAGCCACGGGTTGGGCGAGCGCACGTAGTCGACGAAGACGGAGCGACCCACGGTCTTGTCCGCAGTGAACTCACCCACGGCCTCGGTGGCGCGCTCCAGTTCGCGCCGCTGGATGCCCACGCGGCGGCCCGCGTGATTCTCCGCCCAGCCCGCCACGACGGACGCGCCCATGGAGCGCGCGTCGTTGTCGTTCTTGTCCTTCAGTCGCTTGCGTGTGCTCCGGGCCGCGTCGGCGGACTGTTGCTCGCGTCGGGCCTGGTCGAGCAGTCGCGCCGCGCGCCGCTGCTCCGCGCGGGCCTGTTGATAGACGCCCACCTCCGCCTCGCGCTCGGCCTCCCAGTGCTGCTTCGCCGCGGAGTAGGCCCCGGGCCACAGCCGCGCATCGCCGCCATGGACGCGCAGCGTGGCGGTGGTGAGCGTCTCCAGCAGCGGCCGGTCATGTGACACGACGACGCCCACGCCCTTGAAGCGCTTCAGCGCCGAGACGAGCCACGTCCGCGCCTCCGCGTCCAGGTGGTTGGTGGGCTCATCGAGCAGCAGCACGTGCGGCTCGGCGGCCAGCGCCGCGCCCACCTGCCACCGCTTGCGCTCGCCCGGGGACAGCGTGGACCAGCGCTCCAGCGCGGAGACGTCCAGCCCCAGTTGCCCGTGCAGCCTGCGCGCGAGCGAGTCCCATGACTCGGCGAAGGCGGTGATGTCCGGCGTCAGCGCCTCCACTTCCTGGCGGCACAGCCGCAGGGTGGGCGAGGGGGGCTCGGACTGGATGTGCCCCTCGGTGGGCGCAAGCTCCCCCGAGAGGAGCCGGAGCAGGGTGGACTTGCCGGCGCCATTGGCGCCCACGAGCCCCGTCCAGCCGGACGCCAGGTGGAAGTCGACTTCAGAGAGGACGGCGACAGCGTCGGAATAGGCGAACGACACGCGATGCGCGCGAAGGGAAGACATGAAGCGAACTCCTGAATCCAGGCGCGAGCCAGCCCAAAGGGCGGCCCTGCGCGGTGAGGCCAAAAGACCTGGGACTCAGCGGCTCAGCTTCAAGGGTACGTCGACCTCGCGTAGGGAGGGGGTGTCAGGCCCTCCGGTGGATGCGTGCGCCAAAATCTATGACGCGCGCCGGGGCGGAATGCAACCCCGTCTCGCTCGCCGGCCAGCCTGGACGGCGAGCAAGACGGATTCCGGACAGCGGTCTACTCGTCCTGCTCGGAGGGAGGACGGGGACGACGCGCCTGCGGAGCGCTGGCGCCGGTGAGGGTGGCGGGCTCCGCGATGACGTTGCTCCGGGCGATGCTCTGGGCGCTCAGGGAGGCGGCGGTGGGCGCGGGACGCGTCCCCGGGGCCTGGGGCGCGGGGCGTCTGGCCGCGTCCTCCTTGGCGAAGAAGACGTCCTTGATGACGGAGATGGCGCCCAGGGTGGCGGTGGCCTCGTAGGGGATGAACATCTTGTTGTCACCCTTGCCAATCTCCTGGAGGGTCTCCATGTAGCGCAGCGCGAGCACCTCCGGGGTGGCGTGGCCGCTGTGGATGGCCTCGAAGGTGAGGCGCGTGGCCTCGGCCTTGCCTTCGGCCTCCAGCATGGTGGCGCGCTTGTGGCCCTCGGCGCGGGCGACCTCCGCGTCGCGCTCGCCTTCGGCCTGGAGGATGCGGGAGATCTTCTGGCCTTCGGCCTGGAGGATGGCGGCGGCCTTGTCGCCCTCGGCCTTCGTCACTTCGGCGCGGCGCTCACGCTCGGCGGTCATCTGCTTGGCCATGGCGGACTTGATGGCCTGGGGCGGCTCGATTTCGCGCAGCTCCACGCGCGTCACCTTCACGCCCCACTTCTCCGTGGCCTCGTCCAGCACCATGCGCAGCCGGGTGTTCACCGTCTCGCGGCTGGTGAGCGTCTGGTCCAGCGTCAGGCTGCCCATGACGTTGCGCAGGTTCGTCATGGTGAGCTGTTCAATCGCCAGCGCCAGGTTCTCCACCTGGTACAGCGCCTTCGCGGCGTCGACGATCTGGTAGTAGATGACCGAGCCGACCTCCATGTTGACGTTGTCGTGGGTGATGACCTGCACCGTCTCGAAGCCCATGACCTGCTCGCGCAGGTCCACCATGGTGCTGCGCATGTAGCGGTTGCCCGTGCGCATCTCGATGGGGCGGGGGCTGTCGAGGAAAGGGATGAGGAGGTTGAGGCCGCTGGTGGCGACGCCATGGAACTTGCCCAGCCGCTCCACCACCATGACCTTGGCCTGGGGAACGATGCGGACGCAGGTGTACAGCACGAAGCCCGCGAGCCCCACGAGAGCGGCAAGGATTACAAAGGTCAGCGCGTCCATCAGACTTTCTCCTGTTTCTGTTCCGCCTCGGGAACCGACAACGTCGCCGAAGGGCGGCGCACCCAAAGCTTGAGTCCCTCGACCTGCTCCACGGTGACGAGCTCCCCCTGGGGGATGGCGCCGGACAGCGAGCGGGCCGTCCACAGCTCGCCGTTGATGCGCACCGTGCCCCCGTGGGGGCCTTCAATGGACTCCATCACCACCGCCTCCTGCCCCACCATGGCCTCGACGCCCGTCTTCAAGTGCGAAGCGTTCCGCATGAAAACGTTTTTGAACAGGGTGCGCGAGGCGGCGAACAGGCCGATGGAGACGGTGGCGAAGAGCGCCAGTTGGAGGAAGAAGGTCAGCCCGAGGCCCGCGGCGAGCGAGGAGACGAGCGCCCCCACCGCGAACCACACGAGCCCGAAGCCGGACAGCTTGATTTCCAGCCCACCGCAGGCGAGGGCGGCGACGATCCAGAGCTGCCAGGCGGCGGGGGTCAGGTCCATGAAGATCTCTTTGTCAGTCGGTTCCCCGTCCTGTCAAACGCGGGCGGGCGGGGACGAAAGGACTGAACGCCTTCATGGGGCCCCGTGAGGGGGCTTGGGCGCGCCTACTTCGTACGGAACAGCTCCCGCGTCTCGACGATGGGCTGCTGGCCGCCGATGGTCCGGGTGAAGAGCAGGCGCTGGGGGACGCCGCCGCTATCGCAGTCCAGGGCGTCCAGGGCGAGGGTCTCCTTGAAGACGAGGGTGTGGCTGGTGGGCTTGGGCCGCGAGGTGGTCTTCTCGATGCCTCCGGTGCGGGGTGGCTCCTGGGGGCGGGTGGCGTAGGTCTTCGCGGGGCGCCGCGTCACGACGAACTCCACCTTGGCGGGCTCCCGGTCCAGGTTGAGCAGGTAGCTGCTGGTGTCCTTGTGGCTGGGGCCGACGGTGTCGGGGGTGAGGCTGTCGAACTGCACCAGCGTCTCCGCCTGGTAGACGCCCCGCGCGTCTCGCTGGAAGCGGACCGTCAGCGTGTAGTTGTTCTTGAGCAGGGCATCATTGGCCATGCGGGTCAACGGGTCCTTGAGCTGCTCATCGGTGAGCGGTGTCTGCCATTCCTTGAACACGCGGCCCTTGTAGGTGCCCAGATACAGCTCGCGACTCACCCCACAGGGGGCGCTCTTGCGCGAAGCGGCCTGCGTCTCGCCGACGAGCCCGAGTGCCGGGAAGAGCAGGGCGGACGCGAGGACCAGGGTGAAGGGAAGGGCGAAGCGGTTGAGGCCGTGCAGGGACATGAGTCCTCCTCGTCGAGAGGTGTCGTGGCGACATGGGCCGATGCCGTCCGTGGCAACGGGCGCCTTTCCGGGAGAGGGCGGCGCCGGGCGGACAGCGACGGTAGGCACCGGGGACTCGCGTGACAGTGATTCTCAGGAGTTGAGCGTTGCTGCGCGGACAGGGAGGCGAGGCTCGGAGATGGCATGTCTGGGTTTGGACGAGGGGCTCGGCCCAGGGGCTGTCTGGAAACGTCGTGGCGCGGCGGCGGGTGGCGGACGGCAGGCGCCGGAGTCGCGGAACGAGGCCCTGGAGGCCCGAAGAGGACGTGGTGCGTCGGGGCGCGTGCGGCGTGCCTCAACCCGGCGAGTCTCTCGGTCGCTGAACGAAGATCCGACCTAGCGCCTGAACGGCTGGTCAGTGTCTTGATCGGGTGTGGACTACGCCGAGCTCGTCTGTCGCTCCAACTTCTCGTTTCTGCGCGGTGCCTCGCATCCGGAGGAGCTGGTGCTCACCGCCTCGCGGCTGGGGCTGAGCGCGCTGGCGCTGACGGACGCGGATGGGTTGTACGGGGCGGTGAAGGCCCACCTCGCGGCGAAGGAGCACGGCCTGCGGCTCATCCTCGGGGCCGAGCTGACGCTGGAGGACGGGCCTCCGGTGGTGGTGTACGCGGCGGACTCGGGGGGCTATTCGAACCTGTGCGCGCTGGTGTCGCGCAGTCGGATGACGCACCCCAAGGGGGAGGCGGGGCTGCCGTGGCGGGCGCTGGCGGAGCGCTCCAGCGGGCTGCTCGCGTTGTTGCCGGAGCCGGCGGCGCTGGAGCGGGTGGCGCCGTTGGCGGAGGCGTTCCCGGAGCGCTTCCATGTCGGGCTGTGCCGGACGTTGTCGGCGGGGGACTCGGCCCGGGAGGCGCGAGCGGAGGTGCTGGCGCGGGAGCTGGGGGTGCCGCTGGTGGTGCACAACGACGTGCACACGCACCACCGGAGACGTCAGCCGCTCCAGGACGTGCTGAGCGCGGTGCGGCACGGGACGACGGTGGACCAGGCGGGGACGCGGCTGTGGCCCAACGGGGAGCGGACGCTGAAGGGGCCCGGGGAGATGGCGCGGCTGTTCGCGGACCGGCCGGAGGCGCTGGCGCGGACGGTGGAGCTGGCGTCGCGGTGTCGGGCGTCGCTGGATGACCTGCGCTACCGCTTCCCGGAGGAGGACCTGCCAGGAGGGCGGACGGCGGACGAGCACCTGAGGGTGTTGACGTACGAGGGGCTCGGGGTGCGCTACCCGGCGGGTGTGCCGCCGGAGGTGGTGAAGCAGATAGAGCACGAGCTGCGGTTGATCGCCGCGCTGGACTTCGCGGGGTACTTCCTCTCGCTGTGGGACATCGTCGGCTTCGCGCGGCGGCAGGGGATTCTGTGTCAGGGGCGAGGGAGCGCGGCGAACTCGGCGGTCTGCTACGCGCTGCAGATCACCGCCATCGACCCGGTGCGGATGGGCTTGTTGTTCGAGCGTTTCCTGAGCATGGCGCGCAAGGAGCCGCCGGACATCGACGTGGACTTCGAGCACGAGCGGCGCGAGGAGGTGCTCCAGTACGTGTATGAGAAGCACGGGCGCCACAGGGCGGGGATGGTGTGCGAGGTCATCTGCTATCGCGGGCGGCTGGCGCTGCGGGAGGCGGGGAAGGCGATGGGGTTGTCATTGGACCAGGTGGACCGGCTGTCGAAGGTCTCCGCGGCGCACGGGTTCGAGGTGACGCCGGAGGTCCTGCTGGAGGCGGGGCTGTCCGCGTTCGACCGGCGGGTGCAGCGGACGTTGTCCCTGGCGGCGGAGCTGGAGGGCTTTCCCAGACATCTGTCCATCCACGTGGGCGGGTTCGTGATGACGCGAGAGCCGCTGACGGAGCTGGTGCCGGTGGAGAACGCGGCCATGGCGGGGCGGACGGTCATCCAGTGGGAGAAGGATGACATCAATTCGATTGGACTGTTGAAGGTGGACCTGCTGGCGCTGGGGATGTTGACGGCGCTGTCGAAGTGCTTCGCGCTGATTCGAGAGCACCACGGGCGGGAGCTGTCGCTGGCGACGATTCCGGCGGAGGACCCGAAGGTCTACGACATGTTGTGCGAAGCGGACACGGTGGGGGTGTTCCAGATCGAGAGCCGGGCGCAGATGAACATGCTGCCGAGGCTGAGGCCGAGGACGTTCTACGACCTGGTGGTGGAGATTGCCCTCATCCGCCCGGGGCCGATTGTCGGGAAGATGGTGCACCCGTTCCTGCGCAGGAGGAACGGTGAGGAGACGGTGGTGTACCCGAGCGAGGCGGTGCGGGAGATATTGGGCAAGACGCTGGGGGTGCCGCTCTTCCAGGAGCAGGCGATGAAGCTGGCGATGGTGGCGGCGGGCTTCTCCGCGGAGGAGGCGGATGGGCTGCGGCGGGTGCTGAGCCACAAGCGCGCGGAGTCGATGCTGTTGCAGTACCGGGGACGCTTCGTGGAGGGGTGTCTGTCGCGAGGGTACTCGCGGGTGCAGGCGGAGGAGTGGTTCGACAACTTCCGGGGCTTCGCGCACTACGGCTTTCCGGAGAGTCACTCGGCGAGCTTCGCGTTGATTGCGTATGCGTCCAGTTGGTTGAAGTGTCATTACCCGGCGGCGTTCACGACGGCGTTGCTGAACTCGCAGCCCATGGGCTTCTACGCGCCGCACACGCTGGTGGCGGACGTGCAGCGGCACGGCGTGGAGGTGCGGCCGGTGGACGTGCGGTGCTCGCGGTGGGACTGCACGCTGGAGGACGGGGGGAAGGCGCTGCGGCTGGGGTTGCGGATGGTGAAGGGGC
>NZ_JABUMQ010000352.1:0-11015 GCF_013336645.1 Myxococcus sp. CA039A
GGCTTCAGCCCCCAGCCCAGCACCCGCCCATACGCGTGCTCCAGCTTGCTGAAGCCCTTGTCCACCCACACGCCCATCTTGCTGCGCCCCTCGCGGGACGTCTTCAAGAGCTGCGCGCAGCGCGCCGGCGCCAGGGTGATGGCCTCCACGTACGACAGCAGCACCGCGACGCAGAGCGTGACGCCGAACTGGAGGAAGAACCGGCCGATGATGCCCTTCATGAACACGACGGGCAGGAAGATGGCGATGACGGCCATCGTCGCCGCCAGCGCGGCGAAGGTGATCTCCGCGGTGCCCTCGCGCGCGGCGCGCACCCGGTCCTTCCCTTCCTCCGCGTGCCGGAAGATGTTCTCCAGCACCATGATGGCGTCGTCCACGACGATGCCTACCGCCAATGCCAGACCCAGCAGCGTGAAGGTGTTGAGCGTGAAGCCCAGGAAGTAGATGACAGCCACCGTCCCCAACAGCGACATGGGAATGGCCAGCACCACGTTCATCGTGCTCGACAGCGAGCCCAGGAACACCCAACACACGAACGCGGTGAGGATGCAGGCCAGCAGCAGCTCGAACTCGATTTCGTGGACGCTCTCCTCGATGAACTGCGTCGAGTCGAAGCGCACCGCCACGTCCATCCCCTCTGGGGCCTCCTTCTGGATGCGCGCCAGTTCCGCGCGCACGCCCTGCGCCACCGACACCGCGTTGGCCCCGCGCTGCTTCTTGATGCCCAGGCCCTGCGCGGGGATGCCATTCACCCGCGCCATGCGCCGGATGTCCTCGAAGCCGTCCTCCACCAACGCCACGTCGTGCAGGTACACCGGCTGGCCGCCCTGCTCCCGGATGACGATGTTGCGCAGCGTCTCCAGGTCCAGCGCCTCGCCCAGCACGCGCACGTTGACTTCGCGGCCCGACGTCTCGATGCGACCCGCCGGCAGCTCCACGTGCTCCCGCTGGAGCGCGGCGGTGATGTCCATCACCGTGAGGCCGAGCGAGTCCAGCTTGCCGGAGTCCACCCAGATGCGGACGTTGCGCTCCAGCGAGCCGCCAATCTGGACTTCACCCACGCCCGGCACCGTCTGGAGCTTCTCCTTCACGCGGTAGCGCGCGAAGTCACTCACCACCTGCTGCGAGAAGGGCCCGGACACACCCACCTGGATGATGGGCTGGTCCTCCGGGTTCGTCTTGGTGACGATGGGCGGGTCGATGTCCTCGGGGAGCTGGCGCTGCGCCTGGCTCACCTTCGTCTGCACGTCCGCGAGCGCCGTATCGACGTTGCGCGACAGGTCCAGCTCCACCGTGATGTTGGCGCCGCCCTGCCGGGCGTTGGAGGTGATGCTAGTGACGCCTTCCACCTGCGTCACCGCCTCCTCGATGGCCTCGATGACGTCGCTCTCCACCGCTTCCGGGTTGGCGCCCTCCCACGTCACGCTGATGTTGATGGTGGGGAAGTCGACGTCCGGGAACTGGCTGATGCCGATGCGCTGCGACGCCACCACGCCGAAGACGATGGTCGCCGCCATGATCATCCAGGCGAGGACCGGCTTCTTGATGCAGGCTTCCGTCAGGCTCATCGCCCAGCTCCCTCGCCGCCGCCGGCGTCTTCGACGCGGGGCTCGGCCGTCAGCGCGGGCTTCTTCTCCTCGGCCACGCGAACCACCACGCCGTCGCGCAGGGCCTCGCCGCCGCGCACCACCAGTCGCTCCCCCGCCTTGAGGCCCTCACGGACCTCCACCCGGCCGTCCGCCGTGCGCATGCCCAGTTCCAGGATGCGCTCGCGGGCCTTGTCACCCTCCACCACGAACGCCATGAAGCCGCGCTCGCTGGCCCGCACCGCCGTCTGCGGCACCACCGGGCTGCCACCGCGCGTCTCCACCGGCACCGCGACGGAGGCGAACACGCCCGGGCGCAGCCGGTGCGCGTCCTCGGCGGACACCTCGGCCGTCACCGGCACCATGCGGCTGGCCTCGTCGGCGGCCTCCGCCACGTGGGTGATCTTCGCCATGTACGAGCCGCCCTCCGAGCGCACCGAGAACCGCGCAGGCAGGCCCGGCTTCAGCCGCGACACGTCCGCCTCGGGCACCGTGAAGCGCAAGAGCAGCGGGTCCTTGCGCAGGAGCGTCGCCATCACGATGCCGGGCTGCACGTACTGGCCCGTCTGCACGGTGCGAGTCTGGAGCACGCCGTCCATGGGTGCGCGCACGTACGCGTCGCGCTGGTTGAGCTGGGCCTGGTCCAGCGCCGCCCGCGCCGAGGCGACGTCCGCCTCCGCCGTGCGCGCTCGCGCCTGGAAGGTGTCGAGCTGCTCGGCGGGCAACAGGCCCGGGCTGGCCTCATTGACGGCGGTGCGACGGGCGGCGCCGGACTGGGCCTCCGCCAGCGAGGCGCGCGCCTTGGCGAACGAGGCCTCGGCCGCGCGCACGGCGATGGCGTAGCGCGCGGGCTCGATCTCCGCGAGCACGTCGCCCTTCTTCACCGTCTGCCCCTCCATGAAGAGGACGCGCTCCACGGCGCCGGGCACCCGCGCGGTGATCTGCACCCGCTCGAAGGCCTCCACGGAGCCCACCGCGTTGACGACGTACTCGACGTCGCGGGCCTCCACGGGGGCGACCTCGACGGGGAACTGGATGGGCCCACGGCCACCCGGACCTCCGCCGCCGGGACGACCGCCCGCCTTCCCGGCCGGGGCCGCTTCCGCGCCCTTCGACGCCTCCGCGTCCTTCTTGCATGCACCCATGGCCAGCATGGCCACGGCCAGCGTCAGCGTTCCTGCGCGTCGCATCGCCTTCACGGTTCCTTCCCCAGGGGATCGAGTCCGACTGCCGCCCTCAGGCCCAGCAGGGCCACGCCCAACGCATACCGGCTGCGCGCCAGGGCCACCTCCGCCTCGAACAACCGGAGGGAGGCATCCGCCAATGTCAACGCCGTGGACAATCCCTGGCGGTAGAGAATGCCCTGCTCCTCCGCGTTCTGCCGCGCCGCGCGGGTCGCCAGCTCGCTCTGGGTGAGCGCCGCCCGCGCGTTCTCCAGGGCCACGCGGGCCCGCTGGATGTCCACGTCCACGCGCCGCGTGCCCGCCTGCTGCTCCAGCTCCGCCGCGCGCGCCAGGGCCACCCTCTCACGGCGCTCCGCGTAGCGCTCACCGCCATCGAAGAGGTTCCAGACGAGGTCGGCCGACAGGAAGCCATCACCGGTGCGGCCCGTCAGGCCGCCTTCATTGGTGAGC
This sequence comes from Myxococcus sp. CA039A, assembly GCF_013336645.1. Taxonomy (NCBI): domain Bacteria; kingdom Pseudomonadati; phylum Myxococcota; class Myxococcia; order Myxococcales; family Myxococcaceae; genus Myxococcus; species Myxococcus sp. CA039A. Next base: position 3,221 of record NZ_JABUMQ010000352.1, read on the forward strand.
CGGTACGTCGCGGCCACGCCCAGCGAGGGCAGCAGTCGCGCCAGCGGCTCCAGCGCGTTCGCCTCCAGCGACTCCACCCGTAGGCGCGAGGCGAGGATGTCCGGGCGGCGCTCCACGGCGCCAGGGATGATGGAGTCGTGGGTCGCGAGCGGCCGGGCCGCGTCGTCGAGCAGGGCCTGCGGCATGACGAGCGCGCCCTCCACCGACTCCACCAGCAGATAGCCGAGCTCCAGGCGGCTCGTCTGCGCCAGGTTGCGAGCGCTGATGAGCTCCACCTCCGCGGTGGCCACCTCCACCTCCGCGCGTGTCACGTCGTTGGTGCTCGCGAGCCCCCCCTTCGCCCGGGCCGATGCGTCCGCGTGCGACTGCTTCGCGAAGGCGATGCGCTGCTCGGCGGCCTGGAAGACCTGCTGCTCCTGGAGGGTGATGAGGAAGGCGTTGGCGGCCTCGAACGAAATCTGACGTCGGGCCTCCACGGCCTCCAGCCCCGCCGCCTCGCCGTCCAGGCGCGCGGCCCGGTACAGCGGGAAGCCGCGCGCGTCGAAGACCGTGACGCGGGCGACGATGTTGGCGCCGAAGGCGTTGTAGCGCTGGAGGACGACCTGCTGCCCGCCCACCTCACGCGTCGACTGGTTGGAGCGGCGCGTATAGGTGCCCGTCGCCGTCAGCTCCGGGAAGAAGAACGCACGGGCGCGCGACAGGCGGGCGTCGGCGGCGGTGGCGCGCTGCTGGGCCGCGAGCGCTGACTCGTTGCGCTCGGCCGCCATCGACACCGCTCGCTCCAGCGTCAGCGGCGCGCTGTCCGCGGGAGGACTCGCGGGCGCCGCCGTGCCTGGCGCGACGGGTGCGGATTCCGCAGCGGGCCGTGCGGAATTCGCAGCCTCGGGTGCGGAATCCGCAGCGCCGCGCGAGGGAGTGGGTGCCACGGGTGCATCGCTCTGGGCCGCCTGGGACTCGGCTGGAGACAAGGCCAGCCAGGCACAGAGGGGCGCGAAGAGGGCGGTTCGAACAGGGGACATGAGCGAGGAGGCGGGGCTCGGGCCAGATGGGTGACGGGGTGGCGCGCGCTGGGGCCCGACGAGCGAAAGGATGCACCCTGCGACGGGGGCTTCTGGACGATGGCCAGCGCGGCGGTCTATGGGGGAGTTCCGGATGTCCTTGGGTTCTACGGCGGTACGTCACGACAGCGGGCGCCGCGACGCGGCGGGGAATGCACGGGCGATGCGTTTATTCCAGGTGGGTGTACTGCTGCTGACACTTGCGTTGTCGGGTTGCAAGACGGAGACCCCCGCCAGCGCGCCCGCGCTGAGGGTCTTCATCACGTATGCGACCTTCCGGCCAAAGTGCCTGACGCTCACGGTGGTGGACGTGCACGACGCGTCGCACACCGCATCGGGCGCGGTGCCGGTAGACGAGGAGCGCCTCAGCGACACGCGCCTCGGCGTCATCCAGGATCATCCGGGCTGGAGTCGTGACCTGCGAGTGACCGCCGTGGCGCACGAGGGCTCGTGTGCCGGGCCCGTCATCGCGAGCCAGTCCGCGGAGGCCCGGTTTCCGACCCGGGATGTCACCGACCTGGGCCTGGACCTGCGCGCGGAGGACCTGGACGGCGATGGAGCCTTCGCCGCGAAGCCGCCCTACCCCGGCACGGACTGCGACGACACAGACCCGGCCATCCACCCCGGGGCCACCGAACTGTGTGACGGTGTCGACAACAACTGTGTTGCAGGAGAGGACGACGCCCCGCGCGAGACTCCGTTCTGGCCGGACGCGGACGCGGATGGCTACGGCGATGACGGGGCCCCGCGGGCCCTTGCCTGCATCACGCCCACGGGCTTCACGACGCGCGGTGGGGACTGTGACGACACGGCCGGCGACATCCACCCCGGGCAGGCGGAGTTTCGCTGCGACGGCAGGGACGACAACTGCGACGGCGTGGCGGACAGCGATGGGTTCTCCGTGGGCATGGCGTGCACGACGCCGCTGGGCTGCTCCGGGGTGCTGGCCTGCGCGGGGCCCTCCGCCTCCGCGTGCGCCAGCAGCGAGCAGCCGGTGGCCTACTTCGCGGACGACGACGGAGATGGAGAGGCCGGACAGTGGGTGGGGCCCGGCTGTGTGCCGCCCGAGCCAGGCGCGACGCGGGAGGACACCGACTGTGACGAGGGCTCCGCCCTGGCGCGACAGGGACTCACCGAGCAGTGCGACCGCCTGGACAACGACTGCAATGGCCAGACGGATGACGGGGTGACGGGCTGTGCCTCGACGACGTGGGGCGTGCGGGAGGAGCTGGGTGATGCGAACGCGCGGTTCGACGCGGTGGCCGTGTACTCGAGGAGGCACGGATGGCTTGCGGGCGCGGCAAGCCGTGTGCTTCACGTGGAAGACGACGCCGTCACGCCCGTGACGAACTGTGAGGGCGAGTGGAAGTCGGCGTGGGCCGCGAGCAATGGCCGCGTCTTCCTGGGCTCCCGCGCGGGTCGGTTCGCGACGCTGAAGCCCGGTGAAGAGGCCGAGCCGTGCGAGAGCTTCTCCAGTGGCCATGCCGGCGCCATCAACGGCCTGGTCGGCTTCGAGAGCCCCACGGACAACATCGTCACCCTGTATGCCGTCACCAGTCAGGGCCGCGTCCTGCGCTGGCGCTACGACGACGGAGGCGCGACGCAGGAGCAGCCCACGGTCCTCACGGAGGTGGCCTCCAACCTGAGGGCCATTCATGGCCTGGATGAAAGGACGCTGCTCGCGGTGGGCGCGGAGACGGTGGATGGACAGCCCCGCCCCGTGGCCTTTCGTGCGCCGACGAGCGGGACGACGTGGACGAAGGAGGAGTTGGGAGTGTCGGGTGCCACTGGCTTCCTGAACGACGTCCGGGTCCTGACGCCTCGGCTGGCCTATGTGGCGGGCGACGGCGCGCTGCTGTTGGAGCGCTCGCGAGACACCTGGACTCGACTGCCGACACTGACGGTGACGGGCGGGGCCACGCCCGATCTCCGGGCCCTCATGGCCTTCGGCCGCACCGCCCTCTACGCGGTGTCCTCGGAGGTGAACGACGTCCACTTCTTCAACGGGTCGACCTGGAGCACCGCCACGCAGTCGCCGGCGACGCTGAATGCGCTGGGTGGCTCGGGGCCCGGGGACGTGTGGGCCACGGGCCACCGCGGCACCCTGCTGCGCTGGACGCCGTGAGAGAGCGAGCCCATGGACCTGCGCGCTGAAGCCCTGACAGTGAGGCACGGCGCGCGGACGGTCCTCTCGGACGTGCGCTGTGCGCTGCCACCGGGGACCCAGGCGCTGCTGCTGGGGCGCTCTGGCGCGGGGAAGACGACGCTGCTGAAGTCGCTGGCGGGCCTGGTCCCCGCGTTTCGCGGGCAGGTGCTGTGGGATGGGCAGGACGTGGCGCGGCTGTCCTCCGCCGCGCGACGTGAGCGGCAGGCATCCTTCGGCATGGTGTTCCAGACGGACGCGCTGTTCGACTCGATGACGGTGCGGCAGAACGTGTTGCTTCCGCTCGTCCGGCGACATGTGCCGGAGCGCGAGGCCGAGGCGCGCGCGGACGAGGTGCTTCGCGCGGTGGGCTTGCAGGACGCGGCCGACACGCTGCCGGAGCGACTGTCCGGTGGAATGAAGAAGCGCGCGGGCATCGGTCGGGCGCTGGCGGCGCGGCCCTCCGTGCTGCTCGCGGACGACCCCTTCGCGGGCCTGGACCCGGGGACGGCCAGGCAGGTGGCACGCGTGCTGTTGGAGGTCTCCCGGGGCGGCACGTTGATTGTCGCCGCACCCGAGGCGCCGCTGGACCTTCCCCTGCCCCGCTGGCTGTATCTCCGAGGTGGGCGGTTGGTGTACGACGGGCCTCCCGCGCCGGAGCTGGAGCGCGAACAGGACGAGGTGCTCCCGTGAGCCCACCGCCGCGCGTCGAGAGCCCCGGGCTGAAGACGGTGCGCGGCGCGGGGAGCCTGGGCCTGGGGGCAGTGCGAGGCATCGGAGCGCTGGCGCTGGTGGCGGCGCGCACGGTGCTTGGACTCCCGCGACTGGAGCGGCGCGAGCTGGCACGAGCGCTGGTGCAGTTCGGGTACGACTCCCTGCCCCTCGCGCTGGCCACGGCGGCGCTCGCGGGCGTCATCGTCGTGTTGCAGTCGGGGCTCTACATCCAGCGCTTCGGCGCGCGGGCGTTCCTCGGGTGGGCCGCGGGCTACGGAGTGCTGTGGGAGTTCGGTCCGCTGCTGCTGGGCCTCATCATGTCCGCGCGAATTGGCGCGAGGAACGCGGCGGAGCTGGCCACCATGCAGGTGGGTGGGCAGATAGAGGGCCTGCGCGGAATCGGCCTGGACCCCTTCGCCATCCTCGTGGCGCCGCGCGTGGTGGCGATGGAATTGAGCATGCTCGCGATGAGCACCTTCACGTTCCTGGTCGCCATCCTCTTCGAGTCCGTGGCGGCGCTCTTCACGCTGGGCCTGCCGCTGCGAATCTTCTTCGGGACGTTCGCGCAGATGCTCAGTCCGCTCGACATCCTGGGAGGCGTGGTGAAGACGGGCGCCTTCGGCCTGGCCATCTCGCTGGTGTCCACCACGGTGGGGCTGTCGGCGCGCGGGGGCGCCCAGGCGGTGGGACGCGCGGCGGCGAGCGCGGTGGTGCAAGGGTGCGCCGCCATCTTCGTCATCGACTTCGTGCTCACGCTGGTCCTCGCGGGGTGGATGGCATGAACCGGGTGCTGTCGTTCTTCGGAGCCCCGGTGGTGCTCTTCGCGCGCACGGTGCGGGCTGGGGCTCGCGAGGGCGTGTCCTGGCGCGAGTGCGCGGTGCAGCTCCACGAGTTGGGGGGGCGCAGCGTGTGGCTGGTGATGTCGGGCATGGCCTTCTTCGGCGCGGTGCTGGTGACCATCGCCAACAGCCAGGCGCGGCGGTTCGTGGGCAACGTGGCGGTGCTCGGACCGGCGTACTTCGAGCTGCTGATTCGAGAGCTGGGGCCGGTGGTGTCCGCGCTGCTGACGGCGTCGCGCGCGGGGGCGGGCCATGCGGCGGAGCTGTCCACCATGAGCGTGAACGAGCAGGTGGAGGCGCTGGAGATGTCCGCGGGGGACCCGTATGCGGACCTGGTGGCGCCGCGCGTGGTGGCGGGGCTCCTGGGCGTTCCGCTGTTGAGCACCTTGGGGACGGTGGCCGCGACGCTGTCGGCGGCGCTGGTGGCAAGCCTCGTCTTCGGCGTGGACGGTCGGGCCTTCATGGACCCCCGCTATGTGGATGGCTGGGATTTGCTGGCGGCGGGCATGAAGGCCGTGGCGTGTGGGCTGTACATTCCCCTGGCGGCGGCGGTGGCGGGGCTGCGAGCCCGGGGTGGCGCGGAGGCGGTGGGAGAAGCCACGACGCAGGGCGTGGTGGCCGCGAGCCTGGGGTGTCTGTTGATTGACTTTGGTGTCTCCCTCGCATTCCAACTGCTACGCCTGTGAGCGCGAACGACTCCCCCACCCGCACCGAGGACACGCTGCGCTTCACGGACGTGCGCGTCGCGTTCGAGGGAGGTCGGCGCGTGCTGGACGGCGTGACGGCGGAGGTGTCGACGCGCGAGCTGACGTTCATCGCGGGGGCGAGCGGCTCGGGCAAGAGCGTGTTGTGTCGGATGGCGGTGGGCTTGTTGCAACCGGACTCCGGCAGCGTGGAGCTGTGGGGCGAGCGGGTGGACACGCAGCCGGAGCGGGAGCTGGTCCGGCTGCGGCGCCGCGCGCCCTATCTGGTGCAAGGCCCTGCCCTGCTCGACTGGCGGACCCTCCGTGAGAACGTGCGGCTGGCGGACCCGAAGGCCCCGGAGGACGCGGTGGAGTCGGCGCTGGCGCAGGTGGGGCTCTTGGAGTGGGCGGACCGGTTGCCGCCGGAGCTGGGGCCTGGGGCGAAGAAGCGCGCCGCCATCGCGAGGGCGCTGGTGTTGAAGCCGCGCTATCTCTTGCTGGACGAGCCGACCACCGGGTTGGACCGGCGAGCGGCCACGCAGGTGGAAGAGGTCATCGCGTCGCTGAAGACGCGGGGACTGGGAGGGCTGGTGGTGACACACGACTATCGACAGCTCAAGGGGCTGGCGGACCAGGTGTTGGTGGTGGCGGGAGGTCGGTGTGCGTACCTGGGGCCACCGGAGGGCTTCCTGGAGTCCTCCGCGCCAGAGCTGCGGGTGTTGACGGCGCCGTTCATGGAGGGTGCGACGGATGGATGAGCGACGGTTGGAATTGAAGGTGGGCGCCCTGGTGCTGGCGGCGGTGGTGGGCGTGCTGGTGTTGCTGTGGTTGATGGGTGAGCTCAGCCTGGGGTCGTCCACGGTGCTCCCGGTGGACTTCGGGCACACGGGCAACGTGGTGGAGGGCGCGCCGGTGAAGCTGGGCGGTGTCCAGGTGGGCCGGGTGCAGGCGATTCGACTGCAGCCGGAGCGCAGGGATGCCCGCGGACAGCCCTTGCCCGTGCGCATGGAGCTGGCGGTGACACCGGAGTCGCTGGCGGCGCTGCGCTCGGATGCGCGGGTGACGGTGGCCTCGGTGGGCCTGCTGGGCGAGCCCTATCTGGAATTGAATCCAGGAACCCAGCCGGGAGGCAGGCCCGAGGGCGAGGCCTTGCGGGGAACGGATGCACCGCGTCTGGATTTGCTGGCGGAGCATCTCTCGAAGTTCGTGGAGACGATGTCTGGGATGCTGGAGAAGGACCCGGAGGCGGTGACGGGGTTGGTGACCAACATCTCGCGGCTTTCCAAGACGCTGGATGAGCTGCTCACGGAGAACAAGGGCGACGTGAAGGTGCTGGCCTCGGAGCTGGCGGCGGCATCGAAGGACTTGAGGCAGCTGGCCCAGCTCGCGAGGGAGTCACTCCAGCCGGGGGGCAAGGCGGCACGGCTGTTGGACGACGCGGCGGCCTCGGCGGCGGTGCTGCGCAGCGAACTGCCGGGACTGACGAAGTCCGCGGGGACGACGCTGGATGGACTGGCGGCCGTCACGGGCGAGCTGGGCCCGGAGGATGGGAAGCGCGTGAAACTGGCCTTGGAGAAGCTCACGGCCGCCGTGGGGCAACTGGACAGCATCGCGGCCCGGGCGGACCGCGTGCTGGCGAAGATAGAGGCTGGAGAAGGCACCGCTGGCGCCGTCCTCAAGGACCCGACGCTCTACAACGAGCTGCGCACCCTGGTGACGGACCTGCGCAAGCATCCGTGGAAGATGCTGTGGAAGGATTAGCGGACGCCAACCACGAGCCTCCGGCAACCGCTCAGAGCGAGTGGCTCAACATCCACGCGTAGATGTCATGACCCGCTGAACCGTTATAGGTCTGGGACCACGAGTCGTGCCCCACGCCCTGATACAGCGTGAGCTGGGCGGGCGGGCTCGCCGCTGGATTGCAGACGTTGTTCAGCTTGTTCACCGGGTCGATGGATCCCCACTGAGACACCGTCCCATCCGCCGTGCCGTGGAAGGCCCACACCGGCACGTTCCACATGTTGCAGATGGGAATCCCGTTGCCATTCCCCGCGATGGGCACAATCGCCGCGAGCTTCTGCGGGAAGGCCACCGCGTAGGACCAGGTGACGATGGCCCCCGCCGAGAGCCCCGTCAGATAGATGCGGTTCGGGTCGACTCGATAGCGCGTCTTCGCGAACTCGAGGATGGCGTCAATCTCATTGTCGCCCCACCAAGCATTGAATCGCTGCGGCGAGATGAGGATGAACGGGAAGTGCCGGCCGTTCCGGATGAGCCGAGGCGGCGCGGTGACCGCCATCAGCTTCTCCAAGCCCGCCACCGAGGCCGTTCCATCCCCCTCCTGCCCCTGGCCCCCCA
>NZ_JABUMQ010000353.1:0-10982 GCF_013336645.1 Myxococcus sp. CA039A
CAGTGGGATAAGTGAGTCGAGAGCCGCCGCACGGTTAGCAAGTGACCCTCAAGTCCCATTTGGGGGATCCCGCCCCTCAGGCATGCTTCGTTCATTCCCTTTTCACATAGGGGGCACCAATGCCGATGACGCCTACGCAACTCGACAACGGCAGCGACTATCTGAGATTCCTCGCAAAGCATCCTGGCTGGTACTTGGCCAACGTCACGAGGAGCCACGACCGCCAGTACTACGTGATTCATCAGGCTCGATGTTGGACCATTCGACCGCGGGCCAGACCGGCACGACGTCGCCCCGAGGCGTACACGGAGAGGGGCTATCGAAAGCTCGCCCTTGCCGACAAGAAGGCACTCCGCAGGTGGGGCGTCCGAAATGGGTTCGTCATCCGAGACTGCTCTTGGTGTTGCGAAGGACGCGTCTAGTACGACGCATCGCTGACCACGTGCCGACCGAAAGTGCTCGGTAGGCAGGTTCGCCACCTCAGCTAATGAGCCCATGCTCCGCCAGCCTGTGACAGGCGAGGTCATCTCAGCCGGCGCGTTGCCCTTCAGCACGCGCACTCGGGTCCCTTCCAACGGCTGTTCCCGCTCGGTCAGATGCGAGTCCTCCGCGCCTGTTTTTCGCCGGGGTGTCCCCACGCACCGCCCGTGCCCACGCCTCGACGACGCGCTGGACGCGGGCCAGCCGCATCGCCACGGCCTGCGGGGAGACTCCGCGCGCGCGGGCCACCTCGGCGCCGGAGCGGCCCTCCATCGCGCACCCCCACCAGGTCTCGAAGGCCTCGTGTGCCTGACGGCGGGCCACATCCCCATCCCGCCCTTGGACCAGCCGGGCGACAATCTCCGCCTCCGCCCGCCGCGACAGCTCCCGGGCATCGCTGGCGGCGCCCTCCTCCTCGCGCTCGGCCGCGAGCCGGCTGGCGAAGGTGTCCAGGTCGCTGCCGGGGAGCATTTCGTCCAGGCTCGTCGTCTCGGGGTGTCGGTGGATGAAGCGCGACATCACCGCCTGGACACGCATCCGGAGGTACCAGGGGAATCGGCTCTCGGAGGGCACCCACCGCTGGGCGGCACTCACCAGCGCATCGGCGGCCAGCCCCGCAGCCTCGTCCTCGTGGTGCCCGAGCCCAGCCCCGTGCAGGCGCTTCAACGTCAGCCCCAGGGCCAGCGGGCGCCACCGCTCACAGAGACGCTGCTGGTCCACCGTCAGAGGGCGGGCAGCCCCTTCTCCACCATCCGCCGACTCGCCCCGGGCACGGGCCTCAACACCTGACATGCCTCCGAGCGTCGGTTTGAGCGTGGACCGCGTCCGTCGACAAATGAGAGTACTGGTTCAGCCCCGGCTAATTCGACACGGGGAGGTGGCACCGGGGGCACACTCCACTGACAAGCCCGGCCTCCTTGTGGAGTTTAGCGATCAGCGGATCCAGCTCCTTCGCGTAGGCATCTGCTTCACGAAGGGCGGACGCCCTCTCTTCGGATCCCGCCGGCAAGCCGCTCCACCGCTGATTCGACGCGAGAATGACCTTCTGGACACCGACACACGTCTGAAGGTCTTCCAGGGTGGGGTATTGGACCAAGCCGTCGTCGAACCAGCACCTGCTCCCGACATGATTCCCACCAATTTGCCGGCCGCATTCTAAGCACTCTCGTTCCTCCAACCACTCCTCAATCGATTGCACCATAGAGGCTTATTCTACAGCGCATCCTCCAGCGACTCCGAAGGGGCGTCGTGGACCACAGCGGACTCTTGCCCCTCGCAGGCCCACAGCTCTAGCTGGGCCTCGGGGCACTCCTTCCTCACCCGCCGCCGAGGCGGGGGCGGCGGAGGCTGGAGGAGCAGGCTCCGGGCATAGGACTGTGCGGCCTTTCGGAGCCTGTCCGTCTCCACCGCGAATTTCACATCTGCATATCCCGCGTCCGCGTAGGACCTATTTGGGGGTGGGGAGAAGCCGGAAAGCCGTTCGCGCCAACCTCAGGGTTCGATATCGCGAGTCGTCTCTGACCCTGGCGTTGCCAAGAGGCGCCCCTGGTGCGGGCGATTTCGCGAACGACCTGAGCGGGCTCCTGGCAATGTTGTACTGGCCTCCAGAGGGTACTCATGCACCACCAGTTGCGCATCCTTCACATTTCGGACCTGCACATCCGCGGAGACTTGGAAAAGGAGGCGTGGCGTCGCCGCCGCGTTCTCGGGGATGCTTGGATGCGTAACCTCGACGACATTCTCGCGGATGGGCCCATTGACCTAGTGGCCTTCACCGGGGACCTAGCTTTCTCCGGCCGCCCGGTGGAGTACGAGGGGGTTCTCCAGTTCCTCGACCAGGTTCTGACGCGTCTCAAGTGCTCGCGTGAGCGACTCTTCTTGGTGCCTGGCAACCACGATGTGGACCGCTCGATCGCATCTGCCAGCTGGAAAAAGTTGAGGAGGCTTCTTCGTTCCAGTGATGCACAGGAGTTCTCCCAGTGGATGGCCTCGCAGAAGGACTGGGCACCTCGAGGATTTCGGGCCTCGATGCGTGACGAAGTTCTTTCGCGTCAGGCAGCGTACCGGGAATGGGTAGACAAGGTTCTTGGGCGGCCCGGCCTTCTGCCATCCGCAGCCCTTCACCCCCGGTTGGGGTACCGAGAGACTGTGCACCTCCCAGGGCACCCCTTCGCGGTGCACCTCATCGGCCTCGACTCGGCGTGGCTGGCTGGCGATGACAACGACACGGGTCGGCTGTGGCTCACCGACGACCAAGTGATGCGCCTGGCAACGGACGAGGGGCGCGAACTCGACGGGCTCCGCGTGGCGCTCATCCACCACCCGTTGGACCAGTTGATGGATGGGGCTCATGCACGTCGACTGCTGGCAGGGCATGTGGACTTATTACTGCGGGGGCATCTGCACGAACCCGAGGCGCTCCGCTCGGAGGAGCCTTCGTCGGCGCTCCGCTCGTTGGCCGCAGGATGCCTGTACGACAGCGACCGGTATCCCAACTCCTTTCAGGTGATTCAACTGACGCTAGGTGGAACAGGGCGACCCGAGTCCTGCGACGTGTTGTTCCGCACCTGGTCCTCTCGGGGTAGCTTCTGGTTCAACGATAACGGCCAGTACGCCGGGAGTCGTGGCGGCCGGATTCGCTGGTGGGGACCAGCAGCAGTTGACACGCCAGTTCCTCCGAGGGTGGGAGTCTTTGTGGGGCGCCAGGCACAACTGATGGCACTGGCGAACGCACTCCTCCCAGAGAAGGGTGAGCCACGACCCGTAGCAATTCAGGGCATGCCAGGCGTCGGTAAGTCGTACCTCGTGGGCCAGTTCTTCCGAGAGCGTACTGGGCGCTTTCCAGGCGGCTTCCAACGACTTCCCTTCCAATCCGGCCAAGAGCTGAAGGCGGACGGGCTGCTGCGAGAAGTTGCTGATCGCCTCGGAGTTACGGCTGAGCCAGAGGGGCTTGCCGTTGCGGTACGGGAGAGGCTTCGGCTGTCTCCTGCCCTGTTGGTCATCGACAACGTGGACGGGCCTGCAGAGGCAGCATCTGCGGCAGACGTTGTCCGGCGGCTTGCTGGGTGCCCCGTCATCGTGAGTGGGCGGCTGCAGGGCTTCGGCGACTCTGCAGGCTGGGAGGTGATTTCCCTGCGGCCACTGGAGAGTGGCCATGCCCTGGAACAGTTGTCGAAGGAGTTTCGCCCGCCTCGAGATGGGGATGAGGCGGAGGGATTTGCTCGCTTCGTACGAGAGTTGGGGCACTTGCCGCTCGCGATTCATCTTGCCTCGGGTTACCTCCGCAGAGGGCACACGACTGACGGCTTCCTGGCTCAGCTTCGGCGCAAAGGTCTGGCGGTGGGCCCCGCCGATAAGGCCAGCGAACTTCTCTCCGAGGGTGCCTCCCGGGCCGTGCTGAGAACATCTCTGGAGATTTCGCTGGAGGCACTACGAGCGCTTCTCCATGAAGAGTGGGGGTCGGAGGCGCCGCGTTTTCTTGGGGGAATGGCGGCACTCGGCCATGCGCCTGCGGCGGGAGTTGGCAGAAGCTTGGGCGCTGCCTTGGCAGGACTCACAGAGGATGAGTTTGCCTCCCTTGTTGTGCAGGCGGTGGAGTTGTCCATCATCGAAAAAGTGCCCCTTGAGGAAGCACCCCAGCAAGATACGTGGCGAGCCCATCCGCTGCTGGCGGCACTGCTTCGGGAGGGCACAGGGCAAGACGTCGTCGTTGCCAGGATGACTGAATGGTTTATCGCTCAACTGCCGGACGAATCCGGCGATTCTGAAGCGCAGGGTAAACGATGGCGACTGCTGACTCTTGAAGGCACCTCCTTGGGAGCATGGCTGCACCAAGTACCGGCAACAGAAGTGGAAAGGGTGATAAATGCTGGTTCCACCTATGCACGAGTGAATGGCCCGTTTCTCTCGTGGGCCGCCTTCTGCGAGAGGGCACTTCTTGAGCTGATCGACCCGAACGTACGGTCTTTGACGCTTGCGCTACAGGCCGCCGTTTCGATGAGTGCTGGCGTCATGGATAGGGCTCTCGCTGCTGCACGCGAACTGCAGACGCTTGCCCGTTCGCAACGGACCGAATGGTTTGAGGGGATTGCTCTTGGAACTATCGCAGAGGTACTCCGTGTGCGAGGGGAGCCAAACGAGGCATTGCGAATCTTCCGCAAGGAGGCACTGCCTATTTATGAGCGGCTAGGCGACGTACACGGCCGTGCCGTTGCTTTGGGGAAGGTAGCCAGCATCCTCGATGACCGAGGAGAGCCGGACGAAGCGTTGCGTATTCTCCGCGAGGAGGTGCTGCCCGTCTACGAACAACTTGGCGACGTGCGCGGCCGGGCCGTCGCCCTTGGGAAGGTGGCAGACATTCTTGAGGCCCGAGGGGAACTGGATGAGGCACTACTCCTCCTCCGTGAGGAGGTGCTGCCCGGCTGCAGGCGGTTGGGCGACGTGCGATCCGGGTCAGTTGCTTTGGGAAAGGTGGCCGACATCCTCGTGGCCCGAGGAGAACTAGACGAGGCGTTGCGTATTCTCCGCGAGGAGGTGGTGCCCGTCTTCGAGCGACTTGGAGACGTGCGCTCACGGGCTGTTGCCCTGGGAAAGGTGGCAGACGCCCTCGAGTCCCGAGGAGAGCCCGACGAGGCTCTGCGCATCCGACGCGAGGAGGAGATTCCGGTCTACGAGCGACTGGGCGATGTGCGCGCCCTGGCTAGCACCTTACGCCAAGTAGCCGACATTCTCGATGCCCGAGGAGAGCCGATAGAGTCGCTGCGAATCCTTCGCGAGGAGGTACTTCCTATCTACGAACGGTTGGGCGACGTTGGTGGCCGCGCCATCACTCTTAGCAAGATGACCGACATTCTCAGCACACGAGGAGAGAAAGACGAGGCATTGCGTATACTTCGAGAGGAAGTACTGCCCGTCTATGAGCGGCTAGGCGACGTGAGCAGCCAAGCTGTCAACCTTACCAAGGTGGCCGACATCCTCCAGGCCAGAGGGGAGCCGGACGAGGCACTGCGCATTCTCCGCGAGCGGGTTCTGCCTGTCTTCGAGCGGCTGGGCGACATGCACTTCAGGGCCATTACCCTGGGGAAGATAGCCGACATCCTCCATGCCCGAGGAGAGCCCGACGAAGCGCTGCGCATCCGACTCAAGGAGGAGATCCCGGTCTACGAGCGGCTGGGCAACATGCGCAACCAAGCCGTTACCTTTGCCAAGGTGGCTGACACGCTCGAAGCCCGAGGAGAGCAAGCCGAGGCACTGCGTATCCTCCGTGAGAAGGCTCTGCCCGTCTATGAGCGACTGGGCGACGCGCGCGCCCGAGCCATTGTCAGTGGAAAGGTGGCTGCAATTCTAAGTGCGGGGGGAAAGCCGGACGAGGCGTTGCGTATTCTCCGCGAAGAGGTGGTGCCCGTCTTCGAGCGACTTGGAGACGTGCGCTCACGGGCTGTTGCCCTGGGAAAGGTGGCAGACGCCCTCGAGTCCCGAGGAGAGCCCGACGAGGCTCTGCGCATCCGACGCGAGGAGGAGATTCCGGTCTACGAGCGACTGGGCAATGTGCGCGGTCTGGCTGGCACCCTTAGCAAGATTGCCAGCACACTCCAGGCACAAGGGGAACTGGACGAGGCACTACGTATTCTCCGTGAGGAAGTGATACCCATCTGCGAACAGTTGGGTGATGTGCGCGCACGGGCCGTCACCCTTGGGAAGGTGGCCGATATCCTCGACGACCGCGGGGAATTGGACGAGGCGCTGCGCATCCACTGCGAAGAGGAGTTGCCGGTCTACTCGCGGCTGGGCGATATGGGCTCCAAAGCCATCACCCTGGTCCAGATAGCCACTATCCTCTCGGCCCGAGGGGATCAGGCCGAGGCACTGCGTATTCTCCGTGAGGAGGTGCTGCCCATCTGTGCGCAACTAGGCGACGTGCGCGGCCGGGCCATCGCCCTTGGGAAGGTGGCAGACATCCTCGCGACCTGCGGGGAACTGGACGAGGCTCTGCGCATCCTCCGCGAGGAGGCGCTACCCATCTGTGAGCAGATGGGCGACGCACGCGGCCGAGCCGTCAACCTTGGGGTTGTGGCCGAAATCCTCACAGCCCGCGGGGAACTGGACGAGGCTCTGCGCATGCTCCGCGATGAAGTGCTACCCATCTGTGAGCAGATTGGCGACGCACGCGGCCGGGCCATCACTCTTCGAAAGGTGGCAAACATCCTCGCGACCTGCGGGGAACTGGACGAGGCTCTGCGCATGCTCCGCGATGAAGTGCTACCCATCTGTGAGCAGATTGGCGACGCACGCGGCCGGGCCGTCACCCTAGCTAGGGTGGCCGAAATTCTCGAAGGCCGAGGAGAACTGGACGAAGCTCTGCGCATCCGCCGCGAGGAGATGCATCCCATTCTCAAATGGCTGCCAAGCGCGTCGCCCACAGGTATTGCGCCGGCCGCGCTGACCCCGCCTCTTGTCGCTCCCAAGAAGCACCTGCCCTGATGCCAGTTGCTGCTCAGATGTCCGCAGCCGATTGACTGGGAAGGCGCAAGCTAACCTGCACGTTCGACATTCGGCGATGAGGACATTCCTCAACCAGCCAAAGCCGAAAGATAAGGGATTCTTCACTACGGCTCGCCCCGCGAGGCACATCGTCAAAGTAAAGTGGGTTGCAGCGAGGGTCGCTCCGTTCTCGAAGTAGCTGTGGCTATGGAGCATCTCGGCGCGAATCCTGTGGCCATAGATCCATCTGAGCCTCGGACTGCACTTTCCGTATCCGAGGAGAGGGAGCCGACGATGCCCGGAGCAGGAGCCAACGGGCGTAGGATTGGGCCGCCTTCCGGAGCCTGTCCTTCGCCCTCGCGAACTCCTCCTCGTCGTCGCCTGCGTCCGCGTACGCCAGCGCGGCGGCGACAAGCCTCTCCCACTGCGTGGCGTACGTCTCCGCCACGGGCGTGGACAGGGGCTGCCCCCGCGTCGCCCGCTTCTGGTGCGCATGGCACTGCTTCCGCCCAGGCGCAGCGGGGCGCGTGCAGTCACCCACCGTGCACTGCTCCGGAGGACACGGCGTCACTCTCCCCTCCCCTCGTGGGGCTTCGGGCTCTCCTCGAAGTTGAGGTTGTCGAACGTGAGCGCCTGAATGCGCTCCTGCATCTCGCGGAGGGCTGCCCAGGCCGAGTCGAATTGCACGGCGAGCCGCTCCCTTCCTGCCCGGAACTCCACTGCGGCCTCGGCAGCATCCCGCGCCTCGCGCTCTTCTCCACCCTCCTCCTGGCCGTCGGCCACGCAGGCGTTCCGCTCGCGGCGCCAGTCGCTGTTGTAGGCCGTCCGGCACTCACGGCGCACGCACAGGAAACGCTGCCTGGGGGCCAAGGCGGCTTCGCAGTACACGCACCGCCCCGCCGGTGCCTCCTCGCGCATCCGGCGGATGAACGCCGGCACCCGTCGCGCGGGCCTGCCTGGATTCGCGGCACGGTCGCTCACGCGCTTGGCCACCCGGACCCGGCACTTCCGCTCGCAGTACGCACCTACCTTCCCAGCGGGGAGCGCCTTGCCACAGCGCTCGTCCGCGCACGTCCGCTTCTGGGGCTCCTCCAGGCACGTCACGGCACACCTCCCTTCCGGTAGGCCGGCGTCACCAGGTCCGCCCAGGACTTCGCGGGGCTGGCCTTCGTCGCCTTCGGGGCCGGCACCTTCGCCTTCCTGGGCGCGCGCACCGTCCGCACCTGCGGGGCCAGTGCCACGGGTGGTGGCGGGGGCGCCACTGCGTCCTGTGCGCGGACCGCCGCCGCGAGCGCGTCCTCGCCCCAGGACAGCTCCACCAGCACGGAGGCCTCGCCTTGCGCTTGTGCGTATTTCCACCGCACCAGGGGTGAGGAGTCGTCGACGCGGAGCTGCCGGGCCACCTCGTCGCGGACGCTCTTCAGCGCGATGGGCAGGTTGTCATCCTCGTCCAGCAGCCGCGGAGACATCCGCGTCAGCCGCACCACCAGCAGCACCGGCCCCGTCCACCCGGGCCAGAGCAGCTCCGTGGCCTGGCGCTGCCCCTTCGCACGCTTCGCCCGCACCTGGTGGTGCTCCCGGACGTTGCTGGTGTTCTTCGTGCCCACGGGCAGCACGAACTCGATGCGCGAGCACGTCATCGGAGGAACTCCAGCACCACGCGCACCGCCCCCGACCCACCCGCGAAGCGCCGCACGTACACGCGCAGCACAGGAAGGTGCGCCAGCGTCAGGCCAGAGGCGCCGCAGCCCAGCGCAATCACGGGACGCCACCCTCAAAAGGCCAGCAGGAGCGCCACCAACCAAGAAGGGCTGTACTTTCGCCGACGCGCTCGGTTCGCATGACGAAGGTCCACCGAGTTGCCTCCGTCGGTTCGCGAAGAAGGTGGTCGTGGCAAAATTCGCGGTTCAGCCGACTCCTCGCGCGAGCTTGGCTGAGCACCGCGTCAACCAGCGCGAACAAGAGCGGATTCAAAGGGACTCCTTCAGGGAACCACGGGTATCGCCGACGACCGTGAATTGAATGCAAGTGTGACAGAACAGCGCGACACCCTGATTGATGCGCGCCCTCACGGCTTTGCTCCCCGGCGCAGGTCCCGGTTTCCGCAGTCGGCCAGGTGGAACGTGCCCTGGCGACTCATGCGCGAGACGACGCGGGCGCCAACGTGGGTGGCGAAGTCCGAGGGCCCGGCCTCCTTCCGCTGCACCGAGAGATTGGTGGTGTACGCCGTCACCATGCCAGGCCTGTCCCGCCTGTCCACCAGCTCCTCGAGGAGTTCCCGGTGGCGCGGGCCCAGCTCCTCGCCCGGCAGCCCACCGACGTCGTCCAGCACCAGGACGCGCGCGTGGGTGGCGCGATGAAGAAGCTGTCTGTCCTCCGCCTCGTAGTCGCTGATGCGCTTCAGCCGCGACCAGCGCACGAAGAGCCCGGCGGACGCGTCCCACTCGGGCAGACGCTGGCCGGTGCGCGTCTCGTAGCGCACCGCGGAGCGGAAGAGGTGGCACGCCCCGGCTGTCTTCCCCACCCCGGTGCCACCGGACAGCAGCAGCGTGCGCAGCCCCTCCTGGAGGACGTGCCTCGCAGCGCGGAGGGCAGCTGTCTCCAGCACCGTGTCTCCGGTCAGGGCGTCCACGGCCTCCGGAGGGGCATGGCACAGCTTCAGGTGCAGCGGCCACGCGGCGACCTGGGCGGCCTCGTGCCGGGCCCTCTCCGCCGCCTCGGCCTGCTGCAACTCCACCTCCCGCTGCATCCAGTCGGACTCGAGCTGGGCCAGCCCGGCAGAAGGCCGCGCACGGGCCTGGGACATGGCCTTGCGCATCAGGTCCGCCAGCCGCTGGGGCCCCTGTCGCGGTGGCGCGGGCGCCGTCTTCTCGTCGTCTCGGCTCACAGGCTTTCCACCACTCCTTCCTGGTAGTCGTTGTCGTTGAGGGGACGTCCCGGCGCGCGCGCGGATGACGTCGGCCGCGCCTCGGGCGTGGCGTTGTCGTTCCACTTCCGCACCAAGTCGCCCAGGTTGTCGCAGCGCTGCTTGAAGAGCGCGCGCACGCCGTTGTCCAACCGGCGCAGCACCTCCGGGACGCCGCCTCTGCCGGCCAGGGAGAGCAACGCTCGGGACGCGTCGTCGTCCGCGCGCCCGCGCCAGCGGTACTCGCAGCCCTTCGCGTTCGCGAAGACGCGGCCCACCCCATCCGGCAGTGACTCGGTGTGCGGCTCCGCCTGGGGCGGCAGCTCGAATGGGAGTGTGTCTCCCGGCGCGGACACCAAGGCCGGCGGCGTAGACGGCACCTCCGCGTCCTCCTCGCCTGCGACGGCGAGGCGCAGGCCCTCCAGCCCCTGGGCAGTGAGGAGCTCCACCAGGAGCGGCAGGCAGGTGTCCACCACCCAGTTCCGCGCGAACCTGTCCCTCACCTCCAGGACGAGGTGCCCGTCCTCCACCGCGACAGCGCGGGCTGACTGGAGCTGCCCGGCGATGGCGACCTTCTTCTGGGCCTTCAGCTCGCCCAGGACACGGCTCCACGCGCGCGCCGCTTCGGTACCCTCGGGCACGTCCACCCGGCACATGGCGGCCCCGGGCTCCGACTCAGGCACGGGCGCCTCCGCCTTGGCGTCGAGGCTCCACGCACCGCTGAGCAGCTGCTCGGCCACCTCCGCCCCCGCGCGGGTTGTGCCGACCAACACCCAGACGACGGTGGCCCGGAAGCGGCTGTCCAGCTCCCCTCGGCACACCGGCGAGCGGGGGACGCGGGAGAACACCTCGCGCCACTCCGCGAGGGGCCGCCGCTCCAGCGCCGCCAACGCGTCCTCCAGCATCTGCACGGAGGTGCGCTCACCCCAGGGCCAGAAGCCGTGGGGGGCAACCAGCGCGTTCCACGCGTCTCGCAGCGCTCGCACGTCGACCGGGAGGGTGTCCGGCTTGCGGTGCTCCCGCAGTCCGCCGGGCTGGACGTCACGCAGGTCACGCTGAGCCTGCGTGACAGCACGCCGCGCCCCCCTCGATTTCGAGGCAGTGGGTGGGGGTGGAG
>NZ_JABUMQ010000354.1:0-10955 GCF_013336645.1 Myxococcus sp. CA039A
TCTGTCGCCGAGCTGCGCGCCCAGGCACGCGCTTCATTCGTGCGCCTGGGCCACCGCCACGATGTTCTCGCCGCCTTCTTCCTTCACGCGGGTCTGCGCCTTACCGGACTTTCCTGAAGAGGGTTAGGGCGTCCACGCCTGGACACTTCCGCGCGAGGGGAGGCTCGACACCCATCCCGGCATTCATGGGAAAACAAGCACAAGACGCTCACCCTGGGCGTCTGACGCAAGTCCTCCCCGGAAGGATTCCCATGAAGCGCGCAATCGTGATGATGGCAGCGGTCCTTGGTGTCTCGTTGATGGGTTGTGGCGGCGCGGACCTCGCGACGCCGACCGGTGAAGCCGTGTCGGAAGAGGTCCAGGACGTTTCCCAGGAGCTCGTCACCTGCACGGCCACCTGCTACGGCGGGACGTCGGTCTCTTGCACGGGAACGACGTGCAGCTACGTGAACAACCAGAGCGTGACGTGTGATGGCGTCGTCCACTACTGCCCCCCCACCATCTGTCCTGGCACGTACCGGCCCTGCTTCTCGCTCTCGGGCCGGCGCTGCTCGCAGCACGAACCCTGCTGTCGGGGGGACGTCGAGTCGTACTGCGCCTGCTACAACGGCAAGCTGAGCTGCTGAGCCGCGTACACCCTTGCAAGGGGTTGTCCGGCGGGTCCGGTTGACAATTCCCGGGCCCGCCTGCATTTTACTCTTCGTGAGCTTCGTCATCGTCACCACGACCACCCGCACCACGACTCGCTACGGCGGGTGTGGAGCGGTGCGCGTCGCGAAGTGAGCTGACGACCGCACGGCTTTCCGCCCCGCCTTTTCGGCCGGGGCAGCCGTGCACTCGCTCAGTGCTCCGTCCGGCAAGGCATTCAACCCTTCCGTATCCGGAGACGAAGCAATGCTCGACGAACAAGACCACCGCTCCCTGGGCCATCGCCTGGACCTCTTCCACTTGCAGGAAGAGGCACCGGGAATGGTCTTCTGGCACCCGCGCGGCTGGAAGCTGTACCAACTGCTGGAGGAGCGCGTCCGCCAGCGAATGAAACGCGAGGGCTACCTCGAGGTCCGTACGCCGCAAGTCTACGCGCAGCCCCTGTGGGAGCGCAGCGGCCACTGGGAGAACTTCCGCGAGAACATGTTCCTGCTCCAGGACGGGGACCGCCACCTCGCCTTGAAGCCGGTGAGCTGCCCGGGCCACATCGAGCTCGTTCAGCGCATGGCGCCCAGCTACAGGGATTTGCCCCTGCGGCTGTGCGAGTTCGGGCTGGTGCACCGCAGCGAGCCGGGAGGCGCGTTGCATGGCCTGTTCCGGCTGCGCCAGTTCACGCAGGACGACGGGCACATCTTCTGTGCCCCGGAGCAGGTGGTGGATGAAGTCGTGGCCTTCGCGCGCTCCCTGAAGGAGTTCTACGCGAGCTTCGGCTTCGACGAGGTACAGGTCGCCTTCTCCGGCCGGCCCGCGTCCCGCGTAGGAAGCGACGAGGTATGGGACCAGGCCGAGGAGTGGCTGGCCGCCGCCGCGAAGCAGGCCGGACTGGACTGCAAGCTCCAGCCGGGTCAGGGCGCCTTCTATGGGCCCAAGCTGGAGTTCGTGCTGAAGGACAGGCTGGGACGCGAGTGGCAGTGCGGGACGATTCAACTCGACCTCGTGCTGCCCGAGCGCTTCGACCTGCGCTACCAGGAGTCCTCGGGGGCGAAGGTCCGTCCGGTGATGCTTCACCGCGCGCTG
This sequence comes from Myxococcus sp. CA039A, assembly GCF_013336645.1. Classification (NCBI taxonomy): domain Bacteria; kingdom Pseudomonadati; phylum Myxococcota; class Myxococcia; order Myxococcales; family Myxococcaceae; genus Myxococcus; species Myxococcus sp. CA039A. Next base: position 1,726 of record NZ_JABUMQ010000354.1, read on the forward strand.
CTGGGCAGCCTGGAGCGCTTCATCGGCGTGTTGCTGGAGCACCACGGGGGCGCGCTGCCCGCGTGGCTCGCTCCGGAGCAGGTGGTGGTGGCGCCCGTGGGTGAGGCGGCGGTGGACTACGCGGAGCGCTTCGCCGCCAGCCTGCGACGCGCGGGCTGCCGCGCACGAGTGGACGCGCGCGGCGAGTCGCTGTCGCGCAAGGTGTTGGACTCGCACCAGGCGGGCGTCCCGTGGCTCGTGGTGGTGGGCGGGCGCGAAGTGCAGGCGAACGGCGTCAGGCTGCGAAAGCGGGACGGCTCGCAGCGGGACGTGTCCTGGGACGCGGGGCTCGCGGAGCTCGCGGCCGAGTGTGGGCCGGCGGCGGAGGCCTGATGAAGAACCGAGGGGCGGGGCCGGAGCTCCCGGCTTTCCGCCCCTCGGGGTTTCTACGCGTGACGCAGGTGCTCCAGCACCGCGCCCGCGCGCATCAACTCCGCGGGCACGGTGGCCAGGTCATCCAGGCTGAGGATGCCCAGGGGCCGGCGGGCCTCATCCACGACGACGAGCCGCCGCACCATCTTGTCCTCCATGAGCTGCTCGGCGGTGCTCAGCGTCGCGTCCGGTTCGCAGGTGATGAGCGCGGTCGTCATGACCTCGCGCACCCGCGTCTCGTTGGGGTCCTGTCCCAGGGCCGTTGAACGGACGGTGATGTCCCGGTCCGTCAACATGCCCACCAACTGCCCGCCGTCGGTGACAGGGAGCGAGCCGATGTTGCACGTGCGCATCCGCAGGGCCGCGACGCGCAGCGACTCGTCGGCCTCGATGGTCTCCACATTCTTCGTCATCAGCTCGAAAATCCGCATGGCGCCTCCGCTGATGGGGGTGTGAACGATGGGCTACGCCCTAACGTGGCGTCAGTGGAGGCGTCGTGCCCGCCCTGCCCCTGGGCCCGGAGGAAGGGCGGACGGGCGGACAGGGGGCCTCATTCCAGGTTGGCCAGCGGGCGCGACGATTGGGCAGGATGGGCATCCAAGAGAAACCCCGGGCGTGGACCCGGGAAAAGGAGCGTGACGGCATGGTCGACAAGCTCACCCTCAGCGATGCGCAGTGGCGCGAGCGCCTGACTCCCGAGGAGTACGACGTCCTGCGCAGGCATGGCACGGAGCGCCCGGGCTCGGGGTGTTTCCTGGGGACCAAGACGCCGGGCACCTACGTGTGCGCCGGCTGTGGCAATCCCCTCTTCAAGGCGGGGACCAAGTTCGAGTCCGGCACGGGGTGGCCCTCGTTCACCCAGCCGTTGAGTGGCGCGGACTCGGTGACGGAGATCAGCGACCGCTCGCACGGCATGGTTCGCACCGAGGTGCGCTGCGCCCGCTGTGACGGCCACCTGGGACACGTCTTCCCGGATGGACCGCCGCCCACCGGGCAGCGCTACTGCATGAACTCCGTGGCGATGAAGCACGTGGAAGAAGGCCAGCCGCTGGAGCTGGTCCGCGCGTAGGCGGCGCGTGTCGCCCCGGCCTCGACAGCATCTTCGAGGTCGGGGCGCTGTCCGCTCGCCTCAGCCCAGCCAGGCGCGAGCGTTGCGGAACATCCGCATCCACGGGCCGTCGTCGCCCGTCCACTCCCGGGGCCGCCACGAGTGCTGCAACGTGCGGTGGACGCGCTCGGGATGCGGCATCGTCACGGTGAAGCGCCCATCCCGCGTCGTGACGCCCGCGATGCCATGCGGCGAGCCGTTGGGGTTGGCGGGGTACGTCGCCGCCACCTGGCCCCGGTTGTCCACCCAGCGCGTGGTGATGTAGCCCAGCCCGTTGATGCGCGCGGCCTCGGCGGCGTCGGAGAACTCCGCGCGCCCCTCGCCGTGCGCCACGGCGATGAGCATCCGGCTGCCCTCCATGCCCTGGTAGAAGAGCGACGGCGTGCGAGCGATTTCCACCGTCCCCAGGCGGGCCTCGTACTGCTCGGAGGCGTTGCGCACGAAGCGAGGGAAGTGCTCGGCGCCCGGGATGATGTCCTTCAAGCCGGACATCATCTGGCAGCCGTTGCAGATGCCCAGGCCGAAGCTGTCGGAGCGCGCGAAGAAGCCCGCGAACTCGTCGCGCGCGCGCGGGTTGAAGAGGATGGACTTCGCCCAGCCTCCGCCCGCGCCCAGCACGTCTCCGTAGGAGAAGCCACCGCAGGCCAGCACGCCGTGGAAGTCCTTCAGCGACACGCGCCCGGCGAGGATGTCGCTCATGTGAACGTCCACCGCCAGGAAGCCCGCGCGGGTGAACGCCGCCGCCATCTCCTGCTGGCTGTTGACGCCCTGCTCACGCAGCACCGCCACGCGGGGACGGGCGCCCTTCGCCACGAACGGCGCGGCGACATCCAGCCCCACGTCGAACGTCAACTTCGGCGTGAGGCCCGGGTCCGTCGCGTCGCACTTGGCCGCGTACTCCTGCTCCGCGCACACGGGGTTGTCGCGGCGCTTCTGCAGCTCGTGGCTGACGCGAGACCACACGCGGCGCAGGTCCATGGTGCCCTCGGACAGCAGCACCCGGGCGCCGTGGCGCACGCGGACCTCCAGCGCGGACGTCGGCCGGCCCAGCTCATGGCAGGACGCCGCGAGGCCGTGCTGCCCCAGCACCTCGCGCACCCGGGCCACGTCGGCCGAGCGCACCTGCACCACCGCGCCCAGCTCCTCGTTGAAGAGGGCCGCCGTCGCGTCGGCGCCCAGCGCCGCCACGTCCACGTCCACGCCGCAGTGGCCCGCGAAGGCCATCTCGCACAGCGTGGCCCACAGGCCGCCGTCGGAGCGGTCGTGGTAGGCCAGGAACCGGCCCTCCGCGTTGAGCGCCTGCACCGCCGCGAAGAAGCCGCTCAAGAGCGCGGCGTCCTCCACGTCGGGCACCTCGGGGCCCACCTGCGCGTGCGTCTGCGCGGCGATGGAGCCGCCCAGCCGCTGCCGCCCCTTGGCCAGGTCGATGAAGAGCAGCCGCGTGTCCTCGCCTGGCTCCACCAGCTGCGGCGTGAGCGACTGACGCACGTCCAGCACCGGCGCGAAGGCGGAGATGATGAGCGACACCGGCGACGTCACGACCTTGCGCGCGCCAGCCTCCTCCCAGACGGTGCGCATGGACATGGAGTCCTTGCCCACGGGGATGGTGAGGCCCAGCGCCGGGCACAGCTCCATGCCCACCGCGTGCACGGCGGCGTACAACTGCGCGTCCTCGCCGGGGCTGCCCGCCGCCGCCATCCAGTTGGCGGACAGCTTCACGTCGGAGAGCTTGTCGATGCGCGCCGCGGCGATGTTGGTGAGCGCCTCGCCCACCGCCATCCGCGCGGAGGCCGCCGCGTCCACCACCGCCAGCGGCGTGCGCTCGCCCATGGACATGGCCTCGCCCGTGGTGCTCGTCACCGTGGACAGCGTCACCGCGCAGTCGGCCACCGCCACCTGCCACGGACCCACCATCTGGTCCCTGGCCACCAGGCCCGACACCGAGCGGTCGCCAATGGTGATGAGGAAGGACTTGTCCGCCACCGTGGGGTGGCTCAGCACGCGCTCGGCCAGCGCCTTGAGGTCACCCGGCAGCGCCAGCGGAGCGTGCGCCAGGGGCCGCGACGTCGCGTCGCGGTGCATGCGCGGGGCCTTGCCGAACAGCACGTCCATCGGCAGGTCGATGGGCGGCGTGCCCAGGCGCGAGTCGGACAGCTTGAGCACCTGGGCCTCCGTCGCCTCGCCCAGCACGGAGAAGGGCGCGCGCTCGCGCTCGCAGAAGGCGGTGAAGCGCGCCAGGTCCTCGGGCGCCACGCCCAGCACGTAGCGCTCCTGCGCCTCGTTGCACCAGATTTCCACCGGGGACATGCCCGGCTCCGCGTTGGGCACCGCGCGCAATTCCAGCCGGCCGCCCAGCTCGTTGTCGTGCGCCAGCTCCGGCAGCGCGTTGGACAGGCCGCCCGCGCCCACGTCGTGGATGGAACGGATGGGGTTCTTTTCGCCGAGCGCGCAGCACTGGTCGATGACCTGCTGGCAGCGCCGCTCCATCTCCGCGTTGTCGCGCTGCACGGAGGCGAAGTCGAGGTCCGCCGCGCTCGCGCCCTGCGCCATGGAGGACGCCGCGCCACCGCCCAGGCCAATGAGCATGGAGGGGCCGCCCAGGACGATGAGCTTGTCGCCCGGCTGCAGCTTGCCCTTCTGCACGTGCGGCGCGCGGATGTTGCCGAACCCGCCGGCGATCATGATGGGCTTGTGGTAGCCGCGCACCTCCACGCCCTCGGGCGTGGCGACCTGCGCCTCGTAGCTGCGGAAGTAGCCGCACAGGTTGGGGCGGCCGAACTCGTTGTTGAAGGCGGCCCCGCCCAGCGGACCGTCAATCATGATGTCCAGCGCGGAGACGATGCGGTCGGGCTTGCCGTAGGGCTGCTCCCAGGGCTGCTCGTAGCCGGGGATGCGCAGGTGGCTGACGGTGAAGCCCGTCAGTCCCGCCTTGGGCTTCGCGCCGCGTCCGGTGGCGCCCTCGTCGCGAATCTCTCCGCCCGCGCCCGTGGCCGCGCCCGGGTACGGCGAAATCGCCGTCGGGTGATTGTGCGTCTCCACCTTCACCATGATGTGGGCCGGCTCGCGCACCGTCCCCCACTCGCCCGTGTCCGCGTCCGGGAAGAAGCGGTCCACCTCGAACCCCGCGATGACGGCCGCGTTGTCCTTGTAGGCGGAGAGCACGCCCTCCTTGTGCTGGGCGTAGGTGTTCTTGATGGCCTGGAAGAGCGAGCGCTCCTGCGGCTTGCCGTCCAGCGTCCAGCTCGCGTTGAAGATCTTGTGTCGGCAGTGCTCGCTGTTGGCCTGCGCGAACATCATCAACTCGACGTCGGTGGGGTTGCGCTTCAGCTCCTGGAAGCGCGCCACCAGGTAGTCGATTTCGTCCTCCGCCAGCGCCAGGCCCAGCTGGCGGTTCGCCGTCACCAGCGCCGCGCGGCCTCCGCCCAGGATGTCCACCGTCGTGAGGGGACGGGGCGCGTGCTCGGAGAAGAGGACCGCCGCGTCCTCCACGCGCTCCAGCACCGCCTGCGTCATCCGGTCATGCAGCACCGGCTTCAGGCGCTCCACCTGCGCGGGCTCCAGCGCGCGGCCTTCGGGGCCGGCCACGAAGTAGGCGAGGCCGCGCTCCAGGCGTCGAATCTTGGAGCCCAGGCCGCAGTTCTGGACGATGTCCGTCGCCTTCGAGGACCAGGGAGAGATGGTCCCCGGGCGGGGCACCACCAACAACAGGCTGCCCGCACGCTCGCCCGAGGGCACCTTCGGGCCGTACTCCAGGAGGCGGCCGAGCATCGCCTGCTCGTCCTCGGAGAGGGCCTTCGGGGCGTCGAGGAAGTGCACGTGCTCCGCGTAGACGGACGACACGGAGGGCACCTGCTCGCGGCACTGCGCGAGCAGCTTGGCGAGCCGGAATTCAGAGAGGACGGGAGCGCCGCGCAGGGAGTGCATGCTGGACATGGGGATTGGGTGTGGCCCTGGGTAACAGCCGGGCCGTCCTTATCACCGTGCGTCGCGCGGGCGAGGACAGAGTTCGCCCCGGCCCGCTCGCTGTCCAGGCGGACAGGGGCCACGGTGGGAGCCCCTCACACGTCGGAGCTTGCGCGGCGCTCGTGACAGGTAGGGAAACTCGGCAACCATGAAGCAGGGGCCGCACGAAGCGCTAGCGCCCCCGGGAGCGACGGCCCGGGGTGCGTCCAGCGTGCGGGAGTCAGTGCCCGTGCGGACACTCGACGAAGGGCGCTACCCGCCCTTGCCAGAAGCCGCGGGGGCCGGAGTCGCGGCCGGCTTTTCTTCTGGAGCCCGGGCCTTGCGCCACAGCGCCAGCAGTTCCGCCTCGCGCTCCGGGGGCAGCCCCGCGCGCGGCTTGTTCCGGCGCTCCTCGGGCAGCCCCTTGAAGTACGCCAGCGTGTCGCGGACGGTGACGTCCACCGGACGGAACTTCAGCCCCGCCTTCACCGCCTTCGCGTTGCTGCGAAGGTGCGTGCCCAGGCTGGTGCCGGCGGGCGGCATGTAGATGGGGAGGCGGACATCGCCCGTCTCGCCTTGCTTCTCCAGGAACTCCGCGGGCACCCACGTCACCTTCGTGTCCCGCCCCGTCACCTGCCGGCACGTGTCCAGCATCGCGCCCATGGACCACGGCTCCGCGGGGCCCACCGCGTTGAAGACGCCATTGACCTGGCCTTCGATGAGCAACACCAGCCACTCGGCCAGGTCTCGCACGTCGATGATTTGCAGCGGGTCCTTCGGCGTCCCGGGCGCGAGCATCTCCCCGCCCTTGTCGAAACGCACCGGCCAGTACGTGAAGCGGTCCGAGCGGTCATCCGGCCCGACGATGTAACCGGGACGGATGTTGGCCACGCGTCCCGGGAACGCGGCCTCGGCGGCCTCCTCGCAGGCGCGCTTGAGTCCTCCGTAGAACTCGTAGTCCTTGCCCATGCTTTCGACAGTGGGGTCCGCCAGCGTCGCCGTGGGACCGCTCTCGTCCTCGCGCGGCGTCTTGTCGCTGGCGTAGGCGGACACGCTGGAGATGAAGACATACTGTTTCACGTTCGGCGCCAGCAGCCCGGCCGAGGCGCGGACCATGCGCGGGTAGTAACCGGACGTGTCCACCACCGCGTCCCACTTGCGCCCCTTCAGCGCCTTGAGTCCCTCGTCCTTGTCCGGGTCTCTGTCGCCGCGCAGCTTCTCCACGTCGGGGAAGAGCTCGGGGCGCGTCTTGCCGCGGTTGAAGAGCGTCAGCGAATGGCCCCGCGCTTTCGCGGCCTCCACCACGGCGGGGCCCAGAAACCCCGTGCCGCCCAGGATGAGGATGCCCTTCTTCGCGCCCTTCTTCGACGCGGCCATCGCCTCGGGTCCGAGCGCGAGCAGCGACGCGCCCGCGGCGGAGTACTGCAGGAACTTCCTTCGCGAAGTCTTCATGACAACGGCTCCAAGGGGCCGTGATGCACTCGGGGGGACGCGCGCGACAACGCGGCGATTCGCGTTTCATTCCCGAGACATCTCACGCGTCAGCGGTCACCCAGTGCGACACCGAAGCCGAGTGTCCACGCGAACCCATGGGTCCACTCGCTGGAGAGCGGGCGCAGCCCCTGGTAGCGCAGCTCCATGCTCGCGAGGAACGGCCCGCCGAGCAGCGCACTCGCGCGCAGTCCCACCGGCACGCCGAAGCGAGTCCCCCCTTCCTGGGAGAACAACCCCACGCCCAGAGAAGCCCGCACGTCCACGCCCACGGAATAGGCCGGTCGCCAGGCCCACAGCGGCGGAGACAACACCGACAGGCTCCACCCACCCGCTGGTAGCGGACGGCTCCCCAGCCCCAGGCCCCGCGTCCACTCCACCGACAGCCGCAGCGCATGCGGCAACGGCAGCCCCGCGCGCAGTCCCGCGACGGGGGTGCCGCCTCGCGAGTCTTGAGCCATGCCGCCCAGCGCCTGCAGCGACAGCTCCGGCGACGGGATGAAGCCTCGCGCCGTGAAGGCAGGTGCGTCCGGTGCGGCGACCTCCTCGAAGCGAGCGCCCGCCCACGTCAGGAATGCCTGGGTATACGCCACCGCCGCGGCGGCCCGGTCCGCCATGAAGGCGTCGTACGTCGCGGGCGCCACGCGGTGCGCGCCGTCCTTCCAGCGAGGCTCGGCCTGACCGAAGGCATTGCCCACGCTCCCGTAGACACCGAAGGAACCCGGACGCCGGGCATCAGGCTCCACCCAGAACGTGCTCCAGGGAAGCTCGACGCCGTCCTCCGCGCGCAGGAACTGGGAGCGCACCGCCTCCAGCGTCTCGCTCGCGAGCGCGTGCTGTGCCTCGGGCCCCGGCAGCGGCTCGACCTCGCGGGAAGGCAGCCGCGTCAGCACGTCGCGCAGCCCCCAGCCCTCGAAGCCATCCGCGAAGCCATGATTCACCGGCACCACATGCGGCGGCGAGGCCACGTCCTGGATGTGATGCGACAGGTGCCCGGCCCTGTCCCACGCCCGCGCCCAATCTCCCCCTCGCGCGGCATCCAGGGCCTCTTCCCAGAGCATCCGCACGCGCGCGTCGGAGCCCGCGCGCAAGGAGGAGTCCAGCGCGCCCTCCGGCCGGTAGAAGTGGTGCCAGCCCGTCCACTTCACGTGGAGGTTGAGGTCCTCGGCGGTGGCGCCGTGCAGCACCGCGTCCCGGTGCGCGGCCAGGGAGCGGGGGCCCCCCGCCGCCAGGGCCCGTTCAATGGCGGCCTCGGTCAACGCGTGGTGGTCCTTTACCCAGAAGGCCTCCGCGCCCGACGGAACGGCCACGGACAGGAGGGCGGCGACGGCCAGGCGCGGCGAGGTCAACATCGTGAGCAGCCTCCGCCCGCGAGGACGCCTCGTGCTTCCGGAAGTCCTCGTGGTGGGCTCGGCGGAACGGCTCAGGCGGCCTCCGCGCGGGAGGGCTCTTCAAGCGTCGCCAGGTGGGCCCGGGCGATGTGCAGGTTGTCGTTGTCCAACGGATGGAAGGAGGGCCGCAGGTATTCCTTGAGGCCGCGCCACACCACCCGCACCAGGACCGGGTCCTTCTCGTGGGCGCGCCGCAGCTCGCGCCACACTCCTGTCCACCCCAGCCCGGGCTCCTGCCGCAGCAGCGTCACGGTGGCCGCGAACCACAGGCCAAACAGCGCGATGACGGCCGCGCACATCCCCGTCACCCGCAGCGCATAGCCGGGCGCCACCCTGCGCAGCACGTCGAAGGCCACGGACTTGTGTTCAATCTCCTCGGCGGCGTGCCACTCGATGAGCGCGCGCATGGCCGGGTGGCCATCCGCGAACACGCCAAGCGTCAGCGTGTTCTCGCCCATGATGGCCGTGTAGTGCTCCAGCGCGGCGGCGATGGACAGCCGCAGGACCGGCGGGAAGTACTTGAAGATGAAGCCCCAGACGATGCGGTGATACGCCCGCATGAAGCCGGAGATGACGTAGCCCTGGGACTCCAGCAGCTCGATGTAGTCCTGGTGCTCCCGCGCGTGCTTGCCCTCCTGGGCGAAGAACGCCTTCACCTGCGCGCGCAGCTCCGGCGCGTCATCCAGCGCATGAAGGTAGTGATTGACGCTGCGCACGATGAACCGCTCTCCCTCGGGGAAGAGCATGTTGAGCCCGTTCCACAGCTGCGTGGAACCCAGACCGTTGTGATGCCACATGCGGGGGAACGTGGCGTCGAAGTGAAACTTCAGATTCAGTCGCGGGACGATGCGGCCAGGGTCGGGGGGATTGACCATGAGTGGGGGGAC
>NZ_JABUMQ010000355.1:0-10936 GCF_013336645.1 Myxococcus sp. CA039A
GGGTGATGGGGTAGGTCCGCGTGTCGCGGCGGATGAGGAGCGTGGCGGGACTGCCGGGTGCGCCCAGCTCCCGCTCGCGTGCCTCTCCGGCGGTGACGACGGTGGCCCCGTCGATGGCCTTCACCACGTCCCCCGCGCGGATGGCGTCTCCGTGAAGGCCGTCCTGGACTCCTCGCACGAGGACCTCGTCGCCATCCATGCTGAAGAAGACACCGAGGCGACCGGGCTCGACTCGGGGAGGCCCCAGCTTCCAGTCGCCCACGTCCAGCGCCTTGCCCGCGGACAGCTTGAGGGTCTTCTCCGCGCGCTCCGTCTTCTGGCTCCACGCGATGAGCCGGTGCTCACCCGGCGCGACGTCCTCCACGCGGAAGCGACCATCCGCTCCGGTGGGGAGAGAGGTGAGTCCGTCCGCATCCACGAACGCCGCCGCGAGGGGCGCGCCGGTCGCATCGACCAGTCGTCCGGAGATGACGCCTCCGGCCTCGACGATGATGTCGACCTGGGTGGTCTTCCCCGCGACGCTCGTGGCCTCCGCCTTTCCGGCCCGGCCATCCGGCAGCGTCACCGAGACGGCCACCTGTCCCGCCGGAACGTCCTCGACGACGAAGCGAGCTCCCGCGAGCTCCACCTCCTGACGCGAGAGGAAGTCGTCCTCGCTCTTCGTCGATGACACCACCAGCTTGAAGCCGTCGATGTCGCGTCCTCCGGCCGAGCGCACCGCTCCCGCCAGTCGCCCGCCGGGCTGGAGCTGGATGACCAGGGTCCTCTGCGTGTCGGGCACGGAGAGCAGGTCACCTCGTCGTCCGCCATTCGTCGCCCAGATGTGCAGGGCCTTGGTGCCCAGCGAGTCCGCGACGAGCAGGACCTGTCCCGAGGCATCCGTCATGTCCTCGAGGAGGATTTCGTTGCGGCCCGCCTCGCTGCCCATGACGGTCGCCGAGACACTGGGCGCGCCGTTCGGTTCGAGCACCGTGACGGCGAGGGCCCGCTTCGCCTCGCGCACCCGCAGGTCCACGCGCTGCGTCTGGCCGGCGGCCACTTCCACCACCTTCTCCTGGTCTCCGCTCTGATTGCCTGTCTCGGAGAGCCACGCGGCGACGTGATACGTGCCCGCGCGAACGCGCATGGACCAGGCGCCATCCGCCGCCGCGGAGATCTGGTGCGCCTCTGTACGCGCGTCCTTGACCCGCAGCGCGTAGACGGTGACGGGGCCCGTTGGAGCGCGTCCGTCCTCCATCTTGACGGTCCCCTCGAGTGTGCCTTCGCTCGACAACTGGATGCGGACCTGACTTGTCTGCCCGGGGTTCACCATCACCCGCTCGCGCACGTGGGTCTGGCTTCCAGGATGCTTGACCGCCACGTGAATCTCCCCGGGCGGGACGTCTTCGAGCGTGAAGGCACCTTGGGCATCCGTCACCGCCGTCAGGGCGCCTTCCACGGGGGCCATGCGCCAGCGCCGCTCGGGCGTGGCGTGGATGCCCGCGAGCGGCTTTGCCTGCTCATCCACCACCGTGCCTTCGATGCGCCCATTCGCATCCAGCTCCGCGAGCAGCTCGAAGCGCTGCCCGTCGAGCACGGTGACGCCGTCGCGCTTGAGCGAGCGGAAGCCCTTGGCCTGGACATTCACGGTGTACGCACCCGGGGCGAGGCTGCCCACCTGGAACCGTCCGTCCGCGCCGGAGAGCGCGCTGCCGACCTCGGCGGGCGCCGCGTCGAACGAGAAGGCCAGGGCGCTCGGTGTGAGGGAGATGTTCGCGCCGGCGATGGGCTCTCCGGTGCCCTTGCGACGCACGACTCCCGAGAGCGAGGCCGCCGTCCCCAGGCGGATGCGCACGTCACGCACCGTCATCCCCGCGCCCACGACGACGCGCTCGGGGGCCGTGCCCGTCAGGTCTCCATGTCGGGCGGTGACGCGATAGACGCCGGGTGGGACGTCGAGCGAGAAGCCTCCGCCCGCGCTCGACTCGGCTTCGAGCGTCTCGCCCATGCCGGTGGCGGTGATGCGTGCTCCGGGCGCGGGCTTGCCATCCGGAAGCTCCACGAAGCCCTCGATGAAGGCCGACCCGTCCAGTTCGACGAGGAGCCCCGAAGTGGGGACCAGGACCCGCGCGAGTCGTCTGGCGGCATGTCCCGGAGCGAGGGCTTCGAGCTGGTATTCACCGGGCGCGAGGCCCTCGGCGCGGAAGACGCCGCGTGCATCGGCGGAGGTGACGTAGCGCTCCTCCTCGGGAACGAAGGCGGTGTCCCTGGCGGCCGAGGACAGCAGCGTGCGTGGGGTGAGGATGAGCTGCGCGAGGGGCACGGGCGCCTTGGATGCACGCTCCACGACGGTGCCCTCCAGGATGGCTCCGGTCTCGAGCACCAGTCGCACCTGCGTCCGCGTTTCGCCCCGAGGGCGGGTGAAGGCCGCGCGAGCGGGGGCGCGTCCCGAGGACTTCGCGGCGATGAGGTAGTGCCCGGGTCGCGCGGGAAGTCGAAGCGTGCCCGAGGCATCGGTGGTGCCCTTTCCCGCGATGAACCACGCGGGGCGGCCCGTCGCCGGGACACGCGGTCCCTGGAGGTAGAGCGTGACGTGGGCGCCCGCGAGAGGGCCCGTGCCATCGAGGACCTCGACGTACACGGTGCCTTCGTCCTCGCGCATCGGGTCGGTGACGGGGGGCGTGCCCGACTCCGCCGTGGGCGTCCGGACGGTCGTGGTCCCCGTCGGGGCTCCCGAACTCGTCGGGGCCTTCGCGAGCGGAGGTGCATCCGAAGCAGGGGCGGCTGAAGTGCCAACCGGAGCGGGGCTCCCGCGCAACCAGAGGACCGTGCCCACGAGGACCGCGAGGAGGGCGACCACGAACATTGTTTTTCGGTTCATCTCGTCTCCAGGGGCAACATCCTGGATCCATACGGCCCGTGAATTCCAGGGGCGCTTATGTCCCGAGGCGCGCGGCTCGGGCGCCGTGTGGTCACGGTGTGTGTGCGTGATACCTGTCGGGCGCGTCGGCGCGGAGGACGGAAATGGAACCGGTTCGACATGTCCGGGTGAAGGTGTGCTGCATCTCCTCGCGGGAGGAGGCACGGCTGGCGGTGTCATGTGGCGCGGCCGCGCTGGGGCTCGTGTCGAAGATGCCGAGTGGCCCGGGTGTCATCGACGAAGGGCTCATCACGGAGCTGGCCAGCCAGGCGCCCCCAGGCCTCTCCACCTTCCTGCTCACGTGCGAGGAGGACGCCGAACGTCTCGTCGCGCAGGCCCGCCGCACCCGGGTGAACACGGTGCAGGTGGTGGACCGGGTGGGCACCGAGGTGCTCCGCCACGTGCGGGCCTCGCTGCCCTCGGTGAAGCTGGTGCAGGTGGTCCACGTGGTCGATGCCGCCTCCGTGGACGAGGCGTGTGACGTGGCGCGCGAGGTGGATGCCTTGCTGCTCGACTCGGGCAACCCGGCCCTGGCCGTGAAGGAGCTGGGCGGCACCGGCCGCGTGCATGACTGGGCCTTCAGTCGGCGCATTCGCGAGGCGGTGTCGGTGCCCGTGTTCCTGGCCGGCGGACTCAATCCGGAGAACGTGGGCGAGGCGATTCGCGCCGTGGGCCCGTTCGGGCTGGATGTCTGCAGTGGGCTTCGCACGGGCGGGCACCTGGATGAGGAGAAGCTTCAGCGCTTCATGCGCGCGGTGCGGGCCGCCGAAGGCTGACGCGCGTACGAGTCCAGGGCCCACCGCTGGACAGCGGGCCCGCGCCTCGGGGCGATTCTGGAAGGGAGAGGGCGTGCCTATCTCGTCCCGCTGATGCGCGGGCACGGGCCTTCTCCGGGCGGTTCGCGCGAATCCCCAGCGAGGTATGCCATGACGGATCGTCCCGCGACGCTCGTGCTCTCAGGTGGTGGCGGCAAGGGTGCCTTCCAGGTGGGCGCGGAGCGGGTGCTGCGCGAGGTGCATGGCTTTCGATGGGAGCGCGTCTTCGGCGTATCGGTGGGCGCGCTGAACGCCGCCGTCATCGCCCAGAACGAATATGAGCGACTCTCGAACCTCTGGATGAACCTCCGCGAGTCGGACGTGTACCGGAAGTTCCCGTGGCTCGTCGTCGCGCTGCGGCTCGGGGTGCTCAACAAACTGGGGTTCTACGACAACACCCCCCTGAGAGACCTCGTCGAGCGGAACCTCGTCGGACGTCCCTTCGCCATTCCCGCGCACGTGGGCCGCGTCTCGCTCACCTCGGGCCTGTACGAGCTGGTGTCGAGCGATGCGAGCGACTTCATCCCGGCCGTCTGGCAGAGCGCGACAATGCCCGTCATCTGGGAGCCCATCGGTCCTCAGGCCATCGTCGACGGTGGGCTGCGCAACGTCACGCCGCTCGGCGATGCGCTCGGCTATGCACCCACGGAGATTGTCGTCATCGCCTGCTCGTCGTCCCGCATCGAGCCGATGCGCTATCCCTCCAACATCCTGGACGTGGCCCGGCGAAGCCTCACCGACATCACCCTCAACGAAATCCTGATGAACGACGTGGACGTGTTCGTCCGCATCAACGACATGGTCAGGCAGGCCCACGAACAGGGCACCACGCTCCTGGCTCCGGATGGAAAACCGTATGTCTATTGCCGCATCACGGTCATCGAGCCGACGGCGCCCATGGGCGACACGCTCGACTTCTCACCGGAGATGACGCGCATGCGCATCCGCCACGGTGAGGACCGCGCGCGCGCCATCATGCGGCCCACCGGAGTGGGGCCCGGGGAGCGCATGCCGCCGCGCATCGCGGCGCAACTGGAGCCCGTGCTCCATTCGTGAAGAAGCGTGTCGTCGCCGTCCGGCTGTGACGAATCCGTGTCCCCTCGTTACGATGGGCTCCGCGCCGTGGAGTCAGCGGGCGTGGGAGGCACACCATGGGCGAGCTTCAGAGGACGGCGCGGACTCCTGCTGGCACGGACGAGTCCCCGGCCACCGAGCGCATCGAAGCCCTGGTTCCCCGGGCCCTGTCCGCTTCATCGGCGGAGGAGGGGGCGCGACTGGGGGATGACCTGAATGCGCTCCTGCTCCGACTCCCCTCGGAGCCCCAGCGCGACGCGAGCGCGGCGCTGCTGCGCAGGCTCCTGGATGACGGCGCGCTGGCGGGACTGGGCACGGAGAAGATGCCCGCGAGCATCGCCGCCACGAAGGCCTTGCTGGACCTGGGGTATCCGAGCGCACTCGAGGTCGACCCCCAGCACCTGGAGGCCCTGCGCCGTTGGGAGCGCGAGCGCACCGGTCTGCCGTGGCTCACCATCCTGGTGACGCTGTTTCTCGTGGTCATCGCGCAGGTGGCCGTCGTCACGCTGGGGGCCCCCGTCAACAGACCGTTCGACCCGATGAAGTATCACCCGGATGCCGTGGCCCTTCAGCTCACACCCGAGCCGCGCTGGTTCACTGGCTACGTGGGCCTGGTGGAGGACTCGTCCCTCAAGGTGCTGGGCCTCCAGTTCCTCGCGGGGGCCACCGCGTTCCTCTTCACCGTGGCAGCGGGGCATTGGCGCAAGGGCCGGGTCCTGGCGCGCCGGGCCTTTCTCTCGCTCTCCGTGCTCGGGGGACTGGTGGCCGTCCTTCAGCTCCCCGCGGGGCCCTGGCTGAGCCTCGCCACGTCCATCGCCGCCGTGGGTGCCTTCATCTCGGCCGCAAGGCTGAAGGCCCCCTGAAAGACCCTCGGGGGCCCGGTTGTGACGTCTCTGTTGGACACCGGGTCGGAGACCTGGAGTACACGGGGAGCATGACCTACAACTTGATGCGGTTTATACCGCTTTCCGTTCTTCCCCTGATGCTGAGCTGTGGCGTTCCTTCCGAGGAGGCGGCGCCCGCCCTCCTGGAGACGCAGGCGCAGGCCCTCGCGACGGGCACGCCGGCGTCCACCGGGGTGCTGGCCTTCCTCAACAGTCGCTCCACGACGTTGGCGGTGTTGGACTTCGAGGTTCCGCTCAACGCGCTCACCGCGCAGAGCATCATCGCCCACCGCAACGGTCCGGATGGTGTGGAGTTCACTGCGGATGATCGCCACTACGTCTCCATCGAACAGGTGGATGCGATTGCCCAGGTGGGCCCGGCCGCGCTGGCCACGCTGGAGGCCTACGTCCGTGGGACGGGCCGCGTGGAGATGCCCCTGGACGAGCAGGTGGGCACCTTCCACGGCGTGGCCTTCAACCTCGCCGAGGCCCGGCGGGTCGTCGCCGCGGCGAACACGGAGAGCCTGGCGGCCCTCCAGAACACCGTGGGACTGAGCGCGAGTCAGGCGCAGGCCATCGTCGCCGCGCGTCGCATCGACCACATCGTGGAGCTGTCGCGGGTGGCGTTCATGAATGGCGCCGCGCTTCAGGCGCTCAAGAATCATGTCGCCCTGGCTCCCGACGGTGATCCATGCACGGGCCCGGCGACGTGTCAGGCCGGCCTGTCGTGTCAGGGGTTGGCGTTCGGAGGCCCCATCGCCTACGGGCGCTGCCGGAGCAACACGCCGATCGCGGGTGACAGCGACAGCTGCTCGGTGATGCGTCCGTGCCAGCCGGGGCTGGTGTGCTCGGGCTCCGAGTCCGGCTCTCCCGAGGGCATCTGCCGTCCGGCGTGGATGGCGGGCACCTTCACGAACTACTCGGACCTGGCGCTGCCTGGCTCGACGGTGCAGCTGGTGTCGGTGGTCGGCGTGGTGGGCCTCGCCACCGTGCCCGAGGACATCACCGTGGTGCTGGACCTGCTGCACTCCTCGTCGTCCAACCTGGTGCTGACGCTGGAGGACCCGGGTGGTGAGACAGCCCTGCTGTGGAACGGGCCCACCGAGGGCAGGCCCCCGTCCCGCATCCCGGTGACGCGTGGAATCCCGCGCGATGGGACCCTCAACGGCAAGTGGAAGCTGCACATCTCCAACCCCGCGGGGCAGGGGAGCGGCACGCTGCGAGAGTGGTCCGTGAAGCTCACCAGCCGCTTCGACTGACGTCGCGTCGTCACCACCGGGAGGCCGTGAAGAACCCGCGCGGCCTCCCGGCCGTCGCCGCGTGACTCACTCGCGAGACGACGCGCGGGTCGAAGCCGAAGTCGACGAACGACACGGATGCAGGGAACCTTTGATGCCGCGCGGGTGTCCGCGTCGCGCGGCGTCACCAGGTGGCTGGAACACCATCGCTCTTCGGGGGCGTGCGCGGCATCGTCGTCGAGCCGCCGAGGCCGGGAACCGTTGTCTCGTCTCGCGCATCTGATTCGGGCGAGGTGGCCTCCGACTCCTCGGTGAGTTCCTTGTAGAAACGACGCCCGATGAAGACGCCCAGCACCAGCGAGACGACGAGACCGGCGGCGGACACCGCGGTCATCACCGTGCGCCCCTGGGCCAGCCCACTGCCGAACTGCGCGGTGAGAAAGGTCCCTGGAATGGTGCCCAACATCACGCCCGCGACCGAGGGCCAGAACCGCGCGCCACTCGCCGCGGCGGCCACCAGCATGACGTCGGTGGGACACAGCGGGTTGATGCACGCCATGAAGGCGAAGAGGAAATCGTGGCGCTTGGCCGCGCGCACCAGCGCTGGATATTTGCCCCCAGCCAGGCGCTTCATCGGCCGAGTCCCCAGCTTGCGTGCCAGCACGAAGAGCAACATGGCAGACAGGAAGCTGCCCGTTAGTGAATAGAGGGTCGCTGCGAGCGTCCCGAACATCATTCCGCCCACGGCGGTCAAGAGCTGCCCGGGCAGTAGCGTCAGGGGGCGCACGGCAAGAAACGCGATGTAGGCCAACGGCGCGGCTTTACCCAGAGGGGACAGCAGATCCGCGATGTAGCGCTGATCGATGAAGTCCGGTCCGAGCAGACGGAGCATCAACAGTCCACCGACGGACACGAGCATCGGTGCCAGGACTCGGAGCCATGTCTTCGCCACCTGCGCCACGCAACGCCTCCCTCGGGCGCCCTGAAGCGCGCGCCGCGGGCATGAAGGTGAGTGCCGGTCCGGGAATCGGCAATGCAGAGGGAATTGTTTTCAACAAGAGAGCGTCCTGCCGGGCATGCCTCCGCCCGGAAAGTAAGCAGGGCGAGCTTGTCCAACCGCATGAAACCATTGGGGTTTTGGTGTGGTGGGTCAGGCGAGAACGGCTGGCGGTGTACGGAGCTTGCTTGCATCGGGGCGCTTCCGTCCCAAGGTTTCAGGCAAGGGGCATCGAGGCGCGGGATGGGGGCAGGCAGCCAAGAGAGGAGAGGGCGCAATGTCGGACAAAGACAACAAGGGCAGCATGACGGTGGCCGAGGCGGGACGTAAGGGTGGAGAGACGGTCCGAAACGAGCGGGGTCGCGAGTTCTACGAGACCATCGGTCGCAAGGGCGGAGCCACGGTGAAGGCCGAGCGGGGTCGCTCGTTCTACGAGGAGATCGGCCGCAAGGGCGGCGAGACGGTGAAAGCCGAGCGCGGCGCGAAGTTCTACGAGGAGATCGGCAAGAAGGGCGGGGACCGTGTCAAGGCCACCCGCGGGCCGAACTTCTACGAGGAGATTGGCCGCAAGGGTGGGCAGAAGGTGAAGAAGCTCATCGAGGAGGGCAAGCGCGCGGCTCGTGCGGCGATGGCGGCCCAGGAAGGCGCGGCACCGGCGCAAGAGGGAGCCGCACCGACGACTCCAACGACTCCTGCGACTCCGGCGGCTCCTTCCGGTGAGACGGCGGGCCCCGGCCAGAACGAGTAGCGTGGCGCCTGGCGCGCGGACCCGCTAAGACGGCC
Source organism: Myxococcus sp. CA039A (assembly GCF_013336645.1). Taxonomy (NCBI): domain Bacteria; kingdom Pseudomonadati; phylum Myxococcota; class Myxococcia; order Myxococcales; family Myxococcaceae; genus Myxococcus; species Myxococcus sp. CA039A. The sequence continues at coordinate 8,691 of NZ_JABUMQ010000355.1, forward strand.
GCGTGTACCTGGTCATCACGTTCCTCGAGCAGATGGAAGGGACCGAGCGAGCCATCCGTCGGCTCCGGGAGTTTGGAATCCCGGAGCCGCTGGTGGTCCGAGCTCGGAGCGCGGCCGCGGCGTTGTCCGCCGAGGTGCCCGTGTTCGCGGGGCTGCGAAGTCTGGCCCTGGGCGCGGACGAAGACCGCGTGTTGCTGGTGAGCATGTTGCCCGCCGTCTCCGCCGAGGAGATGGAGCGGATGATTCAACGGGTGCAACTGGAGATGGATGCGGACGATCCACCCATGGGCCGCCTGGTCGCCCTGCCGGTGATCGCCGCGCCGACCCACCGCCGCTCGTGACGTGAAGTCGCGGCCGGTGTAAGCAAGTCTCGTGCAAGCGCTGCTCGTCTTTCTCGCCATCGCGGCGCTGTCCCTGCTCGCCTCGAGTCCGGCGTTGGACTCCGCGCGATTCCCGGCGCTGGCGCGGCTGGCGGCGGGCGGGTTCCTGTTCCTGCTCTTCGGCGTCGTGCTGGGGCCGTCGGTGGTGGGGGTGTTGTCGGTGGAGGACCTGCGCCTCTTGCGGCCGGTGATGGCGCTGGGGCTGGGGACGGCGGGCGTCATCCTGGGGTTGAATCTGGAGCCCCGGCTGCTGCGGCTGTTGCCCCGGCCGGTGTACTCGGCGGCGCTGGCGCACGCGGGGACGGCGTTCCTCTTCGTGGCGGTGCCGTTGTTCGTGCCGCTGCTGTTGACCTTGAGGCCGTCGTTCCATGCGGCGGTGGGAGCCGCGTCGCTCCTGGGCGCGGCGGCGAGCCTGTCCTCGGGGCACTTCGCGGTGCTGGCGTACCGGGGTGGGCGGATGGACCGCGCGCGGGGCCTGGGCGTGGCGCTGCTGACGATGCTGGATGACGCGGTGGGGCTCGTGGTGCTGGCCCTGGCGCTGCTCCTGGGCGCGGCGCCCACGGTGGGCGAGGGGCTGGGGCTGGTGTGCCTGGCGCTGCTGCTGGGCATCCTGTGTGGCGCGCTCCTGGCGTACCTCACCCACGCGCTGAAGGACCCGGCGGAGCTGGCGACGGTGACGCTGGGAATGGTGGCGCTCGTGGGCGGCGCCGCGGCGTATCTGCGGGTGTCCGCGCTGCTCGCGGGCGTGGCGTGCGGGGCGACGCTGGCGCTGGTGGGAGGGCGGACGACGGAGCGGGTCGCGCGGGCCCTGGGGCGGGTGGAGCGGCCGGTGTTCCTGGTGCTGGTGTTCCTGGTCGGCTGCGGGGTGTACACGCGCGACTGGGCGGCGTGGGCGCTGGTGCCGGGCTTCGTGGGGCTGCGCTTCCTGGGGAAGGTGGTGGGCGGCACGTTCGCGCAGCGCCTGGCCCAGGGCGTGTTGGAGCTGCCACCCCGGGTGGGCTACGCGCTCATCGCCCAGGGCGGCCTCGCGTTGTGTCTGGTCGCCGAGTACCAGCTCCTCGTCCCGGGGGGACTGTCGCGCCGCGTGCTGGACGTGGTGGTGGTGGGCGCGGTGGTGAACGAGCTGTTGGCCGGTCAGGCCTTTCGCCAGGTCACCGCGCCGTTGCCCCGCCCGCGGCCCGTGACTCCTCCGGACGTGGGGGTGGCGACATGAAGAGCGCGGTGTTGCGGCTGCTGTTGTTGATGGGGCTGTTGGCCATCATCAGCCGGGCCCAGGTGTTGCGCGCGGACTCCGGCACGCCGGTGACGCTGGCGGCGGGGGCGCTGCTTTTGTGCGGCCTGTTCGCGGGCAAGGTGGCCAAGGGGATGGGGTTGCCCCGGCTCACGGGGTATCTGTTGGTGGGCGTGGCGGTGGGGCCGTATGTGCTGGGCTTCATCCCGGGCGAGGGCGTGAAGGGCCTGGACCTGGTGAAAGGGCTGGCGGTGAGCCTCATCGCGCTGGTGGCGGGCACGGAGCTGCGCCTGGGGCTCATCCGCCGTGTCGGCGCGCGGGTGGCGCTTTTGTGCGCGGCCGTGTGTGGCGTGACGTTCGTCGTGTGCTTCGGGGCGACCATCGCGCTCAAGCCCCTGTTGCCCTTCCTGGCGCCCCTGACGCTGCCGCAGGCGCTGGCGGTCAGCGCGTTGATGTCCACGGTGGTGGTGTCGTTCTCGCCCACGGTGACCATCGCCATCGTCCAGGAGACGAGCGCGCGGGGCTCGTTCACCGAGTTCCTGATGGCGCTGGTCATCATCGGCGACCTGTTCGTGATGGTGGCCTTCGCGCTGGCGGCGGGACTCACGCGCGCGAGCTTCGGCGGCGGCCTGGAC
>NZ_JABUMQ010000356.1:0-10932 GCF_013336645.1 Myxococcus sp. CA039A
CACCAGCAGTCCGCCCGCCACCCCCACCGGGGTGAGGGCCTCCGCGAAGACGGCCCAGCCCACCAGGGAGGCCGTGAGCGGCTCCAGATAGGTCAGGGCCCCGGCCGCCGCCGTGGGCACATGGCGCAGTCCGGCATTGAAGAGGCACGTCCCCAGCAGGCCACACACCGCGCCCCCGGCGAGCACCTGGAGCGTGGCCCCATCCAGCGCCGGGGGCAAGGCATCCGCCCCGGCGATGAGCAACAACACCCCCGCGGACACCGGCGCATGGAGCGACGCGACCGCCACGGGAGAATATGCCCGTGTCGCCGCTTTCGTCCCCAGGACGATGGCCGCGTAGAACAGGGCGCTCCCGGCGCCCAGCGCCGCCGTCATGCCCGCGCCGCCCGTCCCATCCGGCCGGCCGATGAGCAGCACCAGCCCCAGCAACGTCACGGGCGCGGCGACCAGGGCCCGGAAGGAGCGCCGCTCGCCCAGCACCCAGGGGGCCGCGAGCGCCAGCAGCAGGGGGGCCAGATAGTGCGTGAGCACGGCCACGGAGACGGGGCCGCGCTTCATGGCGGCGAAGAAGAGGCTGATGTTGGCCGCGTCCGCCAGGCCGACGACGAGCAGGGCCGCGGTGGCTCGCTTGTCGCGCCAGGGGGCGCCGCGCAGCAGGAAGGGCACCGGCAGCGACATGGCGATGAGAGCCAAAAGCGCGTTCTGGGCCCAGGACAGGCCCGCGGGCCGGAGGAAGAGGGACCAACACCCCCAGAGGGTGGCCCCGGCCGCGACCATGGCGAAGTGCCGCACTGCTCATGACTCCTGGTGACGCCGAATCGCCCGGAGGCGCCGACGGGGCGCGCAGCCTAGGAACATCTGCCACACTCCGTCCATGGGGCCCTTGTTCGCCTACAGCCTCGTGCCCGTCCTGTCGGTGTCGCTCCTCTTGTGTTTCACCGCCGCGCTGCGCGGACGTGACGCCCGGGGCTTGACGCTGTACTGCCTGGCCACGGCCTTCTGGAGCGGCTCGTTGCTCTTGATGTGCGTGCCCCAGGGTGCGTGGCTGGGGTCGCGCTTCGCCGCCAGCGGTGCCTTCACCGCCGCCGCGTACCTCCACGTCGCGTACGACGTCACCCGGCAGCGCTCCTACCGGCAGGTGGTGCTGGCCTACTTCGTGGCGGCGGTCGTCACCATCGTGGGCGCGCTCTTTCCGGATGCGCTGTACGGGCCGCTCGCGATGAAGCGGGGGCCGTTGTTCTGGCCCGTCATCGGGCTGTCGGTTTCCGCGGCCGTGGTGCCGCTGCTGCATCTGGCCCGCTCGTATCCGCGCGAGACGCCGGAGCGACGGCCGCTGTTGCGCAGCCTCGGCATCGTCGGCGCGCTGGCGTACTCGGGCGGGCTGGGCACGGCGCTGCTCCTGTCGGGTGGCTACGCGCTGCCCTTCGGGCTGTACGGGGTGCTGGCCTCGCTGCTGGTGCTGGTGCACGTGGTCAACGCGCATCAGCCTCCCGGGGAGCGAAGGCTCCTGGAGCGCAGCCTCGTCTACTCGGCGATGGCGGCGGTGCTGTCGGCGGGCTTCCTCTTCGGCGTGTTGACGCTGATGGCGGGCAGCGGGCAACCCTTCCTGCGCGAGTACCGGGTGGGCGCCTTCTTCCTGCTGGCGCTGGCGGCGCTCGCCTTCGAGCCCCTGCGGCAGGGGCTCCAGGAATGGCTGGGGCGCCGGTTCCTGAAGGGTCGGGCCACCGGCACCGAGCTGGTGGCGGCCCTGGCCGAGCAGGAGACCCGCGCGGACCAGGCGGCGCGACTGGCGGAGCTGGGCCAGTTCACCTCCGCCGTGGCCCACGAGGTGCGAAACCCGCTGGGCGTGCTCGCCGCGCACCTGAAGCTCCTGGAGCGCCAGGGCGTGGATGCGGACTCGGTCGCCGCCATGCGTGAGCAGATCTCCCGCGCCGGGCACTTCGTGGACGAGCTGCTGCGATATGGCCGGCCCCGGCCGCTGGAGCTGCGCCGGGTGGACATCCAGGCCACCGTGGAGCTGGCGCATTCCACCGCGCGACAGGGATTGGGAACGCTGGCGCCGGACGTGGCCTTCGAACTCGCGGACAGCGGCCCACTTGAGCTGGAAGCCGACCAATCCCAGCTCTCGCAAGTGTTTGTGATTGTCCTGGAGAATGCCTTGCTCGCGCTGCGCGAGACTCCCGCGCCACGCCTTCGTGTGCGCTGCGAGCGTTCCGAGGCGACCCTCCAGGTCATCGTCGAGGACAGTGGCCAAGGCATCCCTCCGGAGCTGCTCCCCCGGCTGTTCCAGCCCTTCGTCACGGGACGTCGCCGTGAGGGACCTCGCCCGGGGACGGGCCTGGGGCTGGCCATCGCCCGGGGAATCCTGGAGCGCCACGGAGGCGCGGTGCGGGCTGGACGCTCCGAGTCCCTGGGCGGCGCGAGCTTCGTCGTGACGCTCCCTTTGACGCAGCCCGTGCCCCTGGCCGCTGCCGCCTCCTGACGTCATACTGTCTTCACGTAGACACTTTCTCCACAGGGCTTTCGGATGTCGCTCGAATGCCGTGTCTGTGAGGAAAAGAGCGTGTCGGCAATAAAGCAGACCTGACGCGTTCTCTGGTGAAAGGGAAGGAGGGGGCCATGAGAGCACGGCCGAGATTGAGGGTGGTGGAGCCTCCGTCTGGAGAACCCAGGGCGGACTTCGAGGTCTTCGCTCGCCAATTCCAACCCGCGTTGTTTGCCATTCTTAGAAAGTATTGCGTGGGCATCGAACACGAGGTCGAAGACCTGGTGCACGATGTGTTGTTGCGTGCGCTGCTCCAGTGGGAACACCTACAGCATTGGGAGTCGTACAAGCAGCGCTTCTGGTTGGGGCGGGTGGCGGAGAACTGCTTCCTGGACCGGTGTCGGCGCCGCAAGAGCGAGGCGGACCGGCTGCGCAACCTGCTCGAACTCCATGAGGAAGCGGAGCACATCGACGAGGCCGCGCAGGACGAACTGTGGTGTCACGTCGGTGAAGAGGACGTGAAGTGGGCGCTGACCTTCCTCAGCCCCAAGCTGCGATTGACCTTCGAGCAGTACCTCCAAGGGATGTCCTATGCGCGCATCGCTCGAGAGACAGGCGTACCGCAGGGGACGGTGGGCGCGCGCCTGCATCACGCTCGACTGGAGCTTCGAGAACTGCTGCGTGAGACGGCCGAGCGTCGACGCCGGGAGCGGGGACGATGACGGTCGACTGCAAGGACCTGCCTCGGTTCCTCGATGGCCAGATGAACGCGGCGGAGCAGGGCGGGTTTCGTCAGCACCTGGGCATGTGCTCGCTTTGCGAGGCTCGCTTCCGGGAGAGCCTGCAACTGGAGTTGCTGGCGCATCGGGCCTTTCCCTCGCATGCGCCTTCATCCGCGAAGCGGCCTCCTTCCACCGGGCGTTGGTTCGGTGAGAGCGGGTCTGGCTTCAAGGTCCTCGTCGCGTGTCTCGCGGTGTTGTTGTTCTTCCCGAGCGCCGGCCACTGGGGCGGCGAAGACCTGTCCTGGCTCGTCAAGGACGGCCCGCGCACGCTGGAGGCGCGGGTGACGTATCGCGCGGTGGATGCGCGCTACCAGCCCTATGTCCCGGACCGGAGCGGGGCCTGGTCACGTCCCGCCGTGCCCTCGCTGCCGCTGCAGGAGCTGTCGAGGATGGAGGCGCGGGGAGACCTGCACGGCATCGCCACCGCGTACCTGCTTCATGGCGCGCCCCGACAGGCCCTGGCCTTCCTGAAGCGGCTGCCTCCCTCGGTGGACAGGGACTGTGACCTGGCGCTCCTGTCGCTGGAGCAGGCGCGACAGGGCGGGCCGCTGGACACGCGTCACGCGCATCTGGAAGAGGCACTGGAGCTGCTGGCGGGTGTGCTGCGCGTCTCACCGAGACATCCCCAGGCGCTGTGGAACAGGGCGCTGACGCTGGCGGAGCTGGGGCTGACGCTCCAGGCAGCGGACTCGTTCGGAGAGGTCGCGAAGTTGGGAGAGGTGGGCTGGAGCGAGGAGGCCTCGGCCCGGGAACGGGCCCTGCGCGAGTCCACGCTCTGGCGCGGTCGAGCCTGGAAGGACGCCTTCGCCGCGACGCGGGACTTGCTGACGGATGCGTCCGCGCCGCTGCCCCTGGTGGCGGTGAGGGACCATCCAGGCATCCTCCGACTGGCCTTCTACGACGCGGTGCGAGCGGCACCCCGGCGACAGGACGTGCTGCGGTTGCTGCCGCTGGCCCGGGCACTGGACGAGCGCTACGGCGGAGCCGTCCTCCAGACGTGGCTGTCTCGCGTGGCGGAGCGGGACTTCACACGAAGGGGGCCTCTGGCGCGGAGGTACGCCCAGCTCGTGCTGGGCGCGCTGTCGCCTTCCGGGGCGGTGATGGAGGAGCTGCGCCGCTCGGGAGAGGATGACCTCTATCTGGGCGCGCTCGTGCTCGCGGGCTCGGCGCGACAGCCGGTGGACTCGGAAGCGCTGGTGCGACTGGCGCAGGCGTCCGAGGACCCGTGGATGCGGGTGCTCGGCGAACTGGAGCTGGCTCGCGCGGACCAGCGGGACGGTCGCTGGTGGAACGCCGAGCAACGGCTGCTGGAGGCGCTGGACACCTGCCAGAAGCAAGGCCTGGTGTATCGCTGCCTGGGGCTGGAGCATGCGCTCACGGAGCTGTACCTGGACCTGCACCGCCCCGCGGACGCCTTCCAGCATGCGTGGAACGGCTGGGGCCGCGCCCAGGAGTCTCGCGAGTGGAGGTACGAGCAGTTGTTCCTCCAGGAGCTGGCGGACGTGGCGCGCTATCAACATTCCTTCACCAGCGCCCGCGCCTATCTGGAGGAGTCGCTGGTCCGCATGCCGGAGGACTGCGCCCAGCGCACGCACGTGCACAGCAACGTGGCCCTGCTGGAGTGGCAGCGCTTCCGCCCGGACGCGGCGCGCGAGTCGCTGGAGCGGGCGCTGGAATGTGAGCGACCGCTGGGGATGACAGGCGCGCGGGTGTTGTCGGAGATGGCCCGCTCCAATCCCAGGCCCCATGACGAACATTGGTTGCGCCGGGCCCTGGCGGACCTGCGGCGGGAGGGAGGCTCGCCCGGGCGCGAGGCGTTGCTGCTCGTCTTCGAGGGTCAGTTCGCGCTGGAGCAGTCGCGAGACGCGGGCCAGGCGTTGCTCTGGAGGGGCGTGTCGATGGCGGAGCACACGCCGGACAGCGTCGATGCGCGCAAGGCGCTCGCCTTCGGCTACTCGGCCCTGCTCTCCGAGGCGGGGCGCGCCGGTGCCTGGAACGAGGCCCTCGCGTTGATGGGCCGCGAGCTGCGCGTCGAGTCCGTCCCCGCGAGTTGCCTGCTGGTGGTGTCGCTTCAGCACGAGCGCACCCTGGTCCTCGCGCGCGGGCCTCAGGGCGAGCTGAAGGGCGCGTATTCCTCCGACCGTCGGGAGCCGCTGCGCGACGATGCCTCCGGACTGGTTCCCGCCGAGCTCGTGAAGGAGCTGACGGGCTGCGAGCACGTGGAGGTGCTCACCCGGCCGCCCGTGCACGGTCTCACCGGCCTGTTGCCGGACTCGCTGGCGTGGAGCTATCGCGTGGGGCGAGGCGCGCGAAGCCTGCCCGCGCAAGGAGGACAGTCCAGTCACCTGGTCGTCACCGAGGTGGCGAGCCCGCCCGCCCTGCGTCTGCCGAAGTTGGGGGCGCTGACGCCGCCGCGCGTACCGGACCCGTGGCGCGTGGAGCTTCGAGGCGCGGAAGCCACGCCGTCACGGGTGCTGCGGGAGATGGAGGACGCGTCCGAGGTCGAAATCCACACCCATGGGCTGTTCAGCGCCTCCCTGTCCGACGCGTCGATGGTGGTGCTCGCGCCGGACCCGGATGGACGCTACGCGCTGACCGCCGACAAGGTCCGTCAGACAAAGCTGAAGCATGCTCCGCTGGTGCTGCTGGCCACGTGTGGCGCGGCGAAGACGGCGCCGTTTCCGCATGAGTCCTTCAGCCTGCCCGTGGCCTTCATCTCGGCGGGAGCGAGCGCCGTGCTGGCGGCCTCCGTGGAGATTCCGGACACCGCGGGCGGCTTCTTCGAGAAGGTGCGCGAGCGCATCCGCGCGGGGGCTCGTCCGTCCGTGGCGCTGCGGGACTTGCGCGCGCTGTGGTTGCGCGAACACCCCGATGACGCGCGGTGGCTGTCCCATGTCCTCCTCTTCGAGTGAGCGCTTCGCGAGAGCGCTCCTGGTCGAGGGATGTGACGTGAGGGGTTTCCGGCAACAAGCAGGACGTCGTGCGTTCTATGGCTTGAGGGCCGCCAGCGCCCCGCATCCAGCGGGGGAGCGGAAGGCGGACCCCAGGAGCCGTGCGACATGACGAACTGCTTGAGCGACGCGAAGCCGACGGAGGAAGCGCCCGCGCTGCAAGGGCCCGCGGTGAGCGGGACCGCTCCGGAGCAGGAGCCGAAGGTGGAGGGGGATGTCCACGGAGACGAGTCCGACACTCCTCCGGCGGCCGCCCGTCCCGACGTGAGGGACCCTCCTCCCACCGGTCCTCCGGGCTGAGCGGGACGAGCGCGGCGGCCAGAACGCTTCGCGGATGTCTCCCGTTCGTGGGGCGTCCAAGCAAGTGGTGGAGCGGAGCAGACGCGGTGTCCTTCCGGTGGCGGGTCGACTCCGCCCTGGGGGCTGCACTGGTGTCCGGGAGCTGGCGGAAACCGGCGTGGTTGCGTCGGTTTCCAGACGGCGACCCAAGGATTCGGGGTGGCTGCGTTTCGAGTGGGCGTGGAAGGAGGGCGAGGGGTCGATGAAGGACCATCGCAATGCCTCGGTGAAGCGATTCACCGTGGCCTACAGTGCCGCCGTGGCACACGAAGGTTTCGAGGAGTTCGCTCAGCGCGTCAGGCCCATGCTCGTGGCCCTGGCGAGGCGTCTGTGCGGCCAGGGTGGCATCGACCCGGAGGATCTGGCGCAGGAAGCGCTTGTCCGGGCGCTTGTCCACCATGCCACCTTGTCCTCACAGCCAGAGCCCGTGTACCGGGCGTGGCTGTGCAGGGCGCTCACCAATCACTTCCTGGACCAGTGCCGCAGGAGGCGGACGGAGCTGCTGGAGCAGGAGCGCCGGGATATCCGTCTGGTGCGGGAGGACGTGGAGTCTCCCGACGCGAGAACGGGCGAGATGTGGGAGCGCATCACCGACGCGGACCTGGTCCAGGCCATTTCCCGGCTGCCCAATCCGCGCGTGCGTGAGGCGTTCGAGCTGCACGCCACGGGACTGCGCTACCGCGCCATCGCCCATCGCATGGGCGTGCCCGAGGGCACCGTGGGCAGCTGGCTGTTCCAGGCGCGCAAGGAGCTGCGCGAGCTGCTGATGCCGCTGACGGATGGTGGGGGGATGGCATGAGCCCTCCGTGTCATCGGTTGTATTTGTTCCTGGATGGCGAATTGCCCCCGGTGGACGAGGAGAACTTCCGCCACCACCTGGCTCGCTGCGGAATGTGCGCGTCCGGGCTGCACGAGGCGATGCAGCTGGAGCTGCTTGGCTTCCAGGCACTCCACCCGGAGGGGCTGCCCCTCGAGGAGGAGGTGGAAGAAGCGCCGCGCTTCGAGACGTCCCCGGCGTGGCCCGCGCCGCCCTGGCCGAAGCCCGCGTGGCACCAGCGGCTGCGCTCGGTGTTGCCCGCGCGGAGGGGCCCGGTGGGCTGGTGGGCCGCGGGAGCGGTGGCGCTGGCCGCGGGGCTCCTGGTGTTGGTGCTGGCCGTGCCTCGCGCGAGGGACACGTCGCCCGAGGTGTGGGTGGCCCATGCGACGCAGCGCGCGCTGGAGGCGCGGGTCTCCTATTCACGGGCGGACGGGTATCGCCCCTACGTGCCGATGCGCGCCGGGCCCGAGGCTCCCGTGGTGACGGCGCCCCTGCCGCTGCGCGAGCTGGCGGAGCTGGAGGACCGGGGCGACCTGCATGGCATCGCCGCCGCTTACCTCGTGCGCAGGGACGTGCGGCAGGCGGCGGACTTCCTGCGACGGACGCCCGCGTCGTTGGACCGCGACAGCGACCTGGCGGTCATCGCGCTGGAGCAGGGGCGACGCGAGGACGCGCTGGAGCAGTTGGAGACCGTGCTGCGAAAGTCGCCGGACCATCCACAGGCGCTGTGGAACCGGGCGTTGGTGCTGCGGGAGCTGGGGCTGACGCTCCAGGCCGCGGAGGCCTTCGACGCGGTGGTGAAGCTGGGGGAGGCCGGGTGGAGCGAGGAAGCCCGGGTGCGCTCCCAGGCGCTGCGCAGCGAGACGTTGCTGCGCTCGCGGGACTTCCAAGACGCAAGGGCGGCGGCGCAGAACCTGACCACGATGCAAGGCGCGCGTCTGCCGCTGGCCGAGGCCCGTCGCTTCCCGGGCGTGGTGAGGCTGTCCTTCTACGACGCGTTGAGGACGGCGACCACGCGCGAGGCGGCGCTGCGGCTCCTGCCGCTCGCGGAGGTGCTGGACGAGGTGCAGGGCGGCTCCACGCTGCGCGACACCGTGCAGGCCGTCGCGCGCGCGGACTTCCAGCGCCGAGGTCCGCTGGCGCGAGACTATGCGCGACTGCTGAGGGGTGAGCATCCCTCGCCGGGCGCGTTCCTGGAGATGCTGCGGCGCTCCGGAGAGGACGACCTGTACCTGGGCGCGCTCGTGGCGCTGGACGTGGTGGCGCGCCACCTGGACGACTTCGAGCGCATCGCCCGGGCCGGAGGCGACCCCTGGTTGGTGCTGCTGGCCGAGCGTGAGCTGTCCGTCCGGGAGGAGCACGCGGGCGAACCGTGGAAGGCGGAGCAGCGGCTGCGCGCGGCGCTGTCGTCGTGCTCGGGACGGGGGTTGGCGTACCGGTGCGCGATGCTGCGACGACGGCTGGCGGACCTCTTCGTGCGACTGCACCGGCAGGCGGACGCGCTGGAGGAAGCGCGTGACGGCTGGCGCCTGACGCGGGAGCTGGGGGAGTGGAACCTGGAGCAGCAGTTCCTCCAGGAGATGGCGCAGATCGCCCGCCTTCGCCACAACGCGGCCAGCGCGCGGGCCTTCCTGCGCGAGTCCCTGTCACGCATCCCGGATGACTGCGAACAGCGCACGTATGTGCACCGCAACCTCGCCATCGTGGCCTGGTCCGACTTCCGCCCGGACGAGGCCCGCGAGGAGCTGGAGCAGGCCACCCGCTGTGGACGCCCCCTGGGCATGTCGGGCGCATGGGTGCTCTCGTATCTGGCCCGCCATGGCGCGGAGGTCCGCGACGAGGACCTGCTGCGGCGCACGCTCGACGAACTGCGCCGCGGCTCGCGCACGCCAGGGGAGCTGGCGCTGCTGACGTTCCTGGACGGTCAGTTCATGCTGGAGCGGGAGCGGGCGTCGGGGCGGGAACTCTTGCATGGCGCCATCGACGCGGCGGAGGCGCTTCCTCGGGACGTGGACGCTCGCAAGGCCCGGGTCTTCTCGTACGGCGTGTTGGTGAGCGACGCGGCCCGCTCCGGTGTCCAGGAGCAGGTGCTGGCGCTGATGGGGCAGGCCCTCCGGGTGCCCGTCCCGGAGCGCTGTGTGCTCGCGGTGTCCGTGGACCACGAGCGCACGGTGACGACCGTACGCGACGCGGTGGGCGCGCTGTCGGGCGTCTATGACGACCGGCGTTCCTCGTCCCTGCACGGGACGGCCGACGGGCTCGTTCCATCGAGGCTGGTGGCGGCGCTCCGCGGATGCGAGCACGTGGACGTGCTGGCCTTGCCGCCCGTGCACGGCCTGCCGGGACTGCTGCCCGCGGACCTGGCCTGGAGCTACCGCGTGGGGCGCCCCGGGCCCGTTCCCGAGGCGCGGGTCCAGGGCGGCCGCCACCTGGTCGTCACGGGCGTGGACGCGCCGCCAGCGCTCGGGCTGGAGAAGCTTTCGCCCCTGGAGGCGCCTCGTGTGCCGGACCCGCTGCGAGTGGAGCTGCGCGGCGCGGCGGCCACCCCGTCGCGCGTGCTTCGTGAGATGGCGGAGGCGCGCGAGATTGAACTCCACACGCACGGCCTCTTCAGCTCGGAGCTGTCGGACTCCTCGCTGCTGGTGCTCGCGCCGGAAGAGGATGGACGGTACGCGCTCGCGGCGAACCAGGTGCGGGAGCAGCCGCTCGCCGGCGCCCCCCTGGTGTTGCTCGCGGCGTGTGGGGCTGCTCGCGCCGCGCCCTTCCTTCACGAAACGGTGAGCCTGCCGGTGGCCTTCATCGAGGCAGGGGCGCGCACCGTGCTCGCCTCCACCGGTGACATTCCCGATACGGCGGGGCGCTTCTTCGAGTCCGTACGCGAGCGCATCCGCGCGGGGGCCCCGGCCTCCCGGGCCCTGCGCGACGAGCGCCTGGCGTGGCTGGCCCGCGAGCCGGCGGCAACCTGGCCCGCACAGGTCCTCCTGTTCGAGTGACGTGTCGACACGTCATCAAGGATTCCGACCCCCCGCGTTCTGGAGGTGACGCTCCGTCGACCTGACGGCGCGTCGCGTCTTGAAACATCGAACAGGGGGGGATTCTCACATGCTGAATTCAAATTCGGGGAAGACCAGCGCGGGCCTCGTTGCCCAGGAGATTCCGGATCCACCGCCGGAGAAGGATCGGGGCCTGCGCGCGCCGACCGGGGAGGAGGCGACGCCTGTTTTCTCCGCCAGGCTCTCGTTGCCCCCGCCTCCTCCGGCGGACGAGCCGGCCGCCAACGACGAGCGCTGAAACACGTAACAGCCGTTTCATGACTCTCCTGAATTACTGGAGAGTTGCTTGTTTTTCGGGGCGTTTCCGGGGGGAGGCGCCCCGATTTTTTTGAACAAGGACGCTCAAGGAAAAAGGCTCGGAACGTATTTCAGAAGGAAGAGGGCGGCGACGGGGGAGTACGGCTGCTTCGACTGCATCGCGACAGGGGGGAGTGATGTTCCGAGGTGACGCGCGGGGCCATGGTGACACCCATGGGATGTGGGCACCGGAGGATGGGCGTGGAGC
>NZ_JABUMQ010000357.1:0-10877 GCF_013336645.1 Myxococcus sp. CA039A
CTCCATCACCACCGCCCCCACCGGAATCAGGGTGGAGCGCTCCAGGAACTGACCTTTCTGGACCATGTCACCCACCTTAGGAGGGCTCGCGCCGAGCCGATACTCCCAGCGCATGCTCCATTCTGGCGCGCCCCACCTCTGGGCGCGGGCTCCAAGTCCGGCGTGGGATCCGCGCTTCCCTCGGAACATGACGCACCAGGTCTTCGCCCGAGGTCCGCGACGCAGTGCGTCGGAATTCAGCGTTTGGAGCGAATTACCGCGTTTGTGCGCAACTTCAGACGGCGTCCTGGGACAATGGGGCAAGGACTCTTTCTTCCATCCCCCTTTTTATCCGCTGGAGCCCCCCACCATGAGCACCATCGAGCGCGGCCGCACCCTCGTCGGCACCACCCCTCGGACGTCCGTTGCGCGCACGTCTGAAGCGAACACGGTGGCGACGCCCGCGGTGCAGCCGACCGCGCAGCGCACCGGCGCGGTGGTGGATGGCTTCGACAGCGCGAAGACGACGAACACCGTGGCCGCCGCGCAGGTGTTCACCGCTCCGGCCGGCTCGAAGGACAAGGTCTATGACGGCAAGCTGGTGGGCGCGGGCGGCCAGACGTTCGAGCCCGGCACGCCGCTGAGCGACATCCCCGCCTTCACGCCCAAGAACAACCCGAACGCGACGGCCACGCTCATCTACACGAACGGCATGCGCACGGAGAAGGACAAGCAGGCGCGTGAGCTGCAGGCGCTCGCGGACGAGACGGGCATGCGCACCATCGGCGTGCACAACTCCACCGAGGGCACCGTCGGCGACCTGCTCCAGGCCGTGAAGGACAAGCTGGGCAAGGGCACCAACCCCGCCGTCGACACGCTGGCCGACGCCGTCTACGGCGAGCTGAAGGCGGGCCGGGACGTGCACCTCGTCGGCTACAGCCAGGGTGGCCTCATCACCTCGCGCGCGCTGTCGGACGTGGCGCGCCGGCTGCGCATCGAAGACGGGATGTCGCCGGAGCAGGTCCAGCAGACGATGAGCAAGCTGAACGTGGAGACGTTCGCGGCCGCCGCCTGCACCTACCCGGACGGCCCCAACTACGTGCACTACATCAACAACCGCGACGCGGTCCCCACCCTCTTCGGCCTGGGCGGCAAGGGCTGGAGCCCCGCGGACATGCTGCGCCACGCGGGCAAGGACGCGAAGGTGCACTACTTCTCCGAGGACACCGTGTTCTCGGGCGCGCACTCGCTGGTCGACACGTACCTCAACCACCGCGTGCCCTTCGAGCAGGCCCGCGCCGGCGAGTTCTGAGAGCTGCCCGTCAGTCGTGGTAGATAAGCAGCCATGACGCGAGACGAGGCGACTCAACTGGTGCAGGCGTACCTGGCGGCTCAGGGCGTTCCCCTGAGCCCCGGTCTCAATCAGAAGGGGCTCGGCGGAGCCGCTGTCGGCGAGGCGCAGCTGTACTTCGAGCACTCGGCCGACACGGGCGAGCTGAAGTGCAGCGCCCTCATCTACCGCTTCCGCGACGCGCCCCGCCCCGGCGTCCTCGACGGCTTCCGCGACGAGCAGAAGGCCGGCACGGACGCGGGCGGCGGTACCGTGGACTTCGAGTCGGAGAGCAAGAGCCTCTTCCTCAGTCGCACGTACACGACGCGCCCCATCGACTTGGTGTTCGCCTCCGAGCTGAGCAAGCTGATGGCGGCGAGCCTCGTCTGGGGCGTGGACGTGTTCGAGCGCGTCGCCGCGAAGGTCATCCCCGCGCAGTCCCGCTGACATGGCCCTCGCGTTCTCCCGTCACATCCAGTGGCTGCTGGCCACGATGGGCCTCGCCAAACCCCCGCCCCCTCCGGGCGGACCCATGACTCGCGAGGCCGCGCGCGCGCTCGTCCGGTGGTACCTGCAGACGCAGGGCGCCGGGATGAGCGAGGGGCTCAACGAGAACGGGCTGGGCGGCACCATGGTGGGCAGCGCGCAGCTCTACTTCGAGCACCACGCGGACACGCAGGTGCTGGAGTGCAGCGCGCTCGTCTACCGCTTCCGGGAAGACCCCAAGCCGGGTGTCATCGACGGCTTCCGCAAGCAAGCCCAGGACGGCACGGACGCCGGCGGTGGCTCGGTGGACTTCGAGGAGGAGAACAAGAGCCTCTTCCTGAGCCGGACGTACGCGCAGATGCCCGCGGGCGCCACGTTCACGAAGGACATGGAGCGGCTGATGAAGGCCAGCCTCGCCTGGGGCACCACCGTGCTGGACCGCGTGGCGAGGAACGTCTTCGGCACCTGACGGGCCCCCGCTCGCTGCAGGGGCCCGGGCGGATATCCCGGGCCCGCTGAGCGGCGGAGCTACACCGCCTGGAGCACGTAGAACTTGAGGTACTTGCCCTCGGGGAACTGCAACCGCACCGGGTGGTCCGGCGGCTGGTAGCGCTCCTCCACGAGCGCCAGGTCGACGCCGGCCTTGAAGCCCGCTTCGCGCACCGCGCTCATGAAGTCGTCCGGGCTCACGCGCGCCGAGCACGACGCCGTGGCCAACAGACCGCCCGGCCGCAAGAGGCTCAGCGCCTGCCGATTCAGCGACGCATACCCGTCCAGGGCCGCCTGCACCGCGCGCTGGCTCTTCGCGAAGGCCGGCGGGTCCAGGATGATCATGTCGAAGGTGCGGCCCTCGTCCTTGAAGGACTGGATGACCGTGAACACGTCCGCCGCGAGGAAGTCATGCTTCTCCGCGGGCAGCCCGTTGCGCGTGAAGTTCTCGCGCGCCAGGGCGATGGCTTCCGGGTCGATGTCCACCGAGAACACGGTGTTCGCCCCGCCCAGCGCCGCGTTGACGGAGAAGCCGCCGCTGAAGCTGAAGCAGTTGAGCACGTCCCGGCCCTTGGCCAGTCGCCGGATGAGGTGACGGTTCTCCCGCTGGTCCAGGAAGAACCCCGTCTTCTGCCCGCGCCACACGTCCACCATGAAGGTGACGCCGCGCTCGCGGATGGCGATCTGCTCCGGCGCGTCCTGCCCGTACAACATGCGCCCCGAGCCCCGACCCTCGTCCTCCTCCACGTCGTCCCGCGCCACTTCATCGCGACCGACGATGCCCTTGAGGCCCGGGATGCCGGCCTTGAGCGCCTCGACGATGAGCGGGCGATACGGCGTCAGGCCCGCCGAATACAGCTTCATCACCGCCCAGCCGGCGTAGAGGTCCACCACCACTCCCGGCAGCCCGTCCCCCTCGCCGTGAATCAGGCGGTAGCTGTCCGTGTCGGTCAGGTCGAGGAGCGACTGGCGCTCCGCCAGCGAGCGCCGCACCCGGCGGGTGATGAAGCCCGCGTCCACCGTGTCCCGCGAGTCGCGCGTCAGCACCCGCACCGCGATGGCCGAGTGCGGATCGTAATACCCCCGCGCGACGAACTTCCCGTTCTCCGTCAGGTCCACCACGCTGCCGGCGGGAATCCTCGGCACATGCTCCAGCGCCTTGCGAAACACCCACGGGTGCCCCGCGCGCAGGTGGCGCCCCAGTCCCCGCGCCAGCTCCAGCTTCACGACATTCACGGTGTCACTCCTCACGAGCCCCACGGCCCCGCCGAGCGAGGAGGGCCCGAGCCAGCTCCTCGAAGCCCTTCCCCTCGGCTGCCCGGGTAATGAAAGCCGGCGGCGCGTCGATGCGGTCCAACACCGCGCGCACGTTGGCTACGCCCACGCCCAGCTCGAAAGCCTGGAACATCGGGGCGTCATTGAAAGAATCCCCTACATACACGTAACGGCCGTCCCGAGGCTCCAAACGCTCGCCCCACGCCACCCGCGCGAAGCGCCGCGTCGCACTCAGCTTGTCGAAGCGACCGAGCCAGCAGTTGACATGCACGGACGAGCGCACCGCCGTCACCCCGCGCGCCCGCAGCAGCGCTTCGATGCGCGACGCCCCCGCCTCACCCAGCCGGGCTTCCTCGTTGTAGTCCACGGCCAGGTCCACTTCCGTGTACGCGCTGTCCACCGACAACCGCGCCCCGGGCACCTGCTTCAGCACGCGCCCGACTTCCTTCTCGAGCCGACGCCGGTTCGCCACGCGCTCGGCCGGTGCCTCCAGGTACACCTTGCGGAGCCCCCGCTTGCCTCGCAAGAAGAACAGGCCGCCGTTCTCCACGATGACTCCATCCACCGGGAGTTGCCGCGCCCACGCCTCACCCCACCCCGCCGGCCTGCCACTCACCAACACCACGCGCAGGCCCGAAGCGGACAGCCGCTCCAGCGCCCGCACGGTGTCCGCGCGCAGCCGGTGGCCGGTGGTCAGCGTGCCATCCACGTCCGTGAAGACACCCTCGACACGGGACAGGTCCGCCTCGCGCAACGGGCGCGGTACCGCCTTGCTGGCAGCCGCCATCACATCACGTCCAGCTGGGCCAACAGTCCCTGGAACACTTCGATGGTGGCGCGCAGCTCCGGTCCCACGAGCTGGGCCAGGGGCTGCTTTCGCGCCTTGCGCAGGAACGCGTCCATGTCGGAGGCCCGCCCGTAGAGGGACTGGGCGCTGACGGCCGCCTCGGCCAGGAGTCGGGCCGAGGCCGGCGCGTCCGAGTCCGACAGCATCAGGGCCCGCTCCAGCTTCACGCCGCAAGAGGCCCACACCTCGCGGTCATGGATGATGAGCACCTGGCGCTGGTTCACCGCGGACAGGCCCCGGACGAACGCGTCCAGCTCGCTCACCACCTTGAGCAGGTCCTGGCGGGAGGGGTTGGGGAGAATCGCCAGGCGACCCACCTCCGCGCGCATCTCCACGATGTGCCGCTTGTCCTGCGCGCGCAGGTTCCGGTACGCGGCCGTGCGGCCAAAGGCGTCCATCTCCGTCTGGAGCTGCTGCGCGTTCCACTGCACGTCCTCGGGCTCCGCCTCGCGCACCTTGTTGTGCCGCGCCGTGAGGATGCGCCCCAGGTCCGCGGTGATGGCGCGCACCGTCACCGCCGCCTTCACCTCCGCCTCGTGCCCGGGCACCACCTGCGCCCGCGTCACCTCGCCAAAGGTGCTCGCCGTCTCGAAGACGAGGTTGCTGACCTGCTCGCGGAAGCGCGCACGGAAGCTCTGGATTTCAGCCAGCAGCGTCCACCGGTCGCTCACCACGGACGGGTTGCGCATCGCCTCGCCCAGTTGGGTAATCCCCTGCGCGAGCTGCGTCATGGCGTCCTGGAGCAGCGTGGCCGGGTCCTGGAAGCGGGCCCCGCCCACCTCGCGCAGGATGTCCGCGAGGCCCGCGGAAGGCTGTGCGGGGAACTGCTCGCGGATGACGTTCAAGAGGGCGTTGACGTCCATCACCGTGTCTCGGATGACGGGCGCCATCTCCTCCCAGAGCGACAGGTCCGGGCTGGAGTCCACCACCGGCGTCTCGTACTTCACCAGGTCCATGTCACTCAGCCGGCCAATGGCCTGGGCGGCGGCGGCATACACCTTGCGCAGCCGGCCCGCGAAGGCGCGGTCGGGGTGGGACTGGAGGATTTCTTCGAGCCTCGGGGTCAGGGAGGCCTGCGGGTTTTCAGCGTCAGCGGACACGGGGGGCACACTCTAGCGCTCGACTTCCGCGCGGGGGAGTTCTAGCACTCGGATCGGGGCCGCGCCGCAAGGCCCGGGAGCGCTACGGGATGATTCAGGTCTGTCTGATGAAGGACGGAACCCTCTTCACCGGGGGTGAGGAACTGCTCGCCGAGGAGGGACGGAAGTGGATTGACGTCCTCCACCCCGACGAAGCGGTGATGGCCCGGCTGGCCGAGCGCTTCGGCCTCCACAGGCTGGCCGTCGAGGACTGCCTCCACCTGGACCAGCGGCCCAAGCTGGAGGAATACCCGAACCATGTCTTCATCGTCCTCCAGGGGTTCACCACCGGGAAGGACGTGTGCGAGCTGACGCTGCATGAGCACCACTTCTTCCTCGCCAAGGAGTGGATCATCAGCGTGCACGAGCTGCCCTTCTCGGGGCTGGACAACATCCAGCAGCGCGTCCGCTCGGATCCGAACGCGACGCTGGGACGGGGCACGGACTTCATCCTCTACCTGCTGGCGGATGGGCTGGTGGATGCGCAGTTCCCCATCCTCGACACCTTCGGTGACGAGTTGGAGGACCTGGAGGTGTCCATCTTCGAGCGGGCGGAGAAGTCCCAGCTGCAGCGCATCTTCGAGATGAAGCGGATGCTGGTGCAGCTGCGCCGGGTGCTGTCCCCGCAGCGGGACGTGGTGGGGCTGATGGCGCGGCGGGGCATCCCCCACGTCGACGAGCGCTCCACGCTCTACTTCCGCGACGTGTATGACCATCTGGTGCGCCTGTACGAGCAGATTGATGCCGGGCGCGACATCCTGGGCAACGTCATGGACGGCTACCTGTCCATGGTGGCCAACAAGACGAACGACATCACCAAGCAGCTCACCATCTTCGCCACCATCTTCCTCCCGCTGTCGTTCATCGTCGGATTCTTCGGACAGAACTTCGACGTGCTGTCAGGGCGGGGCTTCTACATCAGCATGTGGGTGATGATCATCGGACTGCCCGTGGGCCTCTTCTTCTGGTTCAAGCACAAGCAGTGGCTCTGAGCCCTGTTCGGAGGACGCATGCTGACCGTCACCGTGGATGGACTCTCCCTGCACTACCGCGACGTGGGCCAGGGCCTCCCCGTCCTGCTGCTGCACGCCTTTCCCCTCAACGGGGACGCCTTCGACGCCCAGGTGAAGGCGCTGTCCGGGCGCTACCGCTTCATCATCCCGGACATCCGAGGCTTCGGGCAGAGCATGCCGGGTGAAGGCCCCACCGAGATGTCACGCATCGCCAGTGACGCGCTGGGATTGCTGGACGCGCTGAACATCGACCGGGCCGTGGTGGGCGGAGTGTCCATGGGCGGCTACGCGGCCATGGCCCTCTTGCGCGAGGACGCGGGCCGGGTGGCCGGGCTCGTGCTGATGGACACGCAGTGCACCGCCGACGACGACGCGGGCAAGGCCCGACGGGAGGCCTCCGCGAAGGACGCCCTGGAGAAGGGCGCGGACCCCGTCATCCAGGCCCTGATGCCCAAGCTCATCTCCTCGCCCCCGGATTCGCCGGTGGGGCGCGTGGTGGAGGCGCAGATTCGCACCGCCTCGCGCGAGGGCATCGCCGCCGCCCAGCGGGGCATGGCGCTGCGTCCGGACTCCAAGGACATCCTGGCGCGCTACGCCGGGCCCGCGCTGGTGGTGGTGGGCGAGCATGACGCCATCACCCCGCTGGAGAAGGCGAAGCAGATGGTGGACCTCATCTCCGGAGCGAAGCTGGAGGTCATCCCCGGCGCCGCGCACCTGTCCAACCAGGAGCAGCCGGAGAAGGTCAACGCGGCGCTCGACGCGTTTCTCGGGGCGCTCTGAGCGAGCCTCAGGAGCCCCGCGCCTTCGAGCGCCGGGCTTCCTCCAGGACGTGGTCCTTGAGCAGATAACCGAAGCCCGCGTTGTGGAGCCGGAGGACCAGGTCCTGTCGGGTGGAGCCGAACTCCTCCGCGGCGTCGTCCAGATTCCATCCCGAGGTGGCGAGCCGTTGCAGCAGGTACGCCCGCCGCGTCTGCGCCGCCGAGAGCCGGTAGGTCTTGAGGTACTCCAGCGTTCCGTCGGGGCTCACAATCGCCTCGCCCAGGTGGTTCTCCTCCGAGGGAAGCAGGCTCGTGTGGAAGTGCTGGAGCAGGAACGGCCCGGCCTCGTAGACCTTTCGGGACGTCACCTCCACGCCGAACAGCCCGCCGGCCATGAAGCCATGGAAGGCCGCCCAGTCCGCGCGCATGCGCGCCACCTCCGTGCGCAGGTCCTCCACGCTGGACACCCGCTTCGCGTCCAGGGACAGCCCCAGCTCCGGAGCTTCCATGAGATAGCCGTACTGCAGCAGCAGGTCCCCGTAGAAGTCCTCGAGCAACGTCCGGTGCAGGAGGCGGTAGTCATCCGGGTGCGCGACGATGAACGCGGAGAGCAGTTCATCCGCGTTGAACAGCAGCATGCCCACCTGATTCTCGTGGACCTCGAACGTGCGCAGCGCGCCATCCAGCGCGGTGCTCGCCCACCCGGGCACTACGCCCTCTACTCGCGGACTCAACCCGTGGGACAGGGCCGCTCGCGAGTACTCCGCCCAGGCGATATCCGGCCCGCCGAAGTGCAGGGCCAGGAAGCCCTCCATCGCCAGGTGCAGGGGCAGCATGCGCAGTTGGTTGCGGTCTTCCCGGTGCACCATCCGATGCAGCAGCCGCACGGGGACCGGGCCCACCTTCACGCGCTTGCCCTCGGGCGCCTGCAGGCGCGTGCCGAAGACGGCGTCCGTCTGCCGGTGCGTCCAGCTCACCACCATGCCGTGGGGAATGTAGGAGACGTACTTGAGCCCGCGCCCCGTCAGTGGGCCCTCCAGCGACACCACGGAGACCGCGTCCGAGTAGTCCCTGCGCGCGAAGCGCAGGTCTCCCCTCACCTCGTCCCGCAGCACCGGCACCAGCCGGATGCGTCCGAAGACTTGCGACGGCGCCAGCCTCAGGCCCTTGGGCTCCAGCCGCTGAATGAGTCGCGCGTCGCTCATGCCTCGCCCTCCTCGACGCTCACGGGCGCGCCCGGTGCCACGCCCACCTCCACACTCGCGTTCCGGCGAGCATCCCGCTCCAGCCAGGACGCCACCCGCGCGGAGAGATAACGCTCCAGCTCCGCCAGCGACGCGGTGCCCTCCGCGAAGCGCGCGAAGCCCAGCACCGTGGGCACGTCCTCCGCGTCCCGCACGCCCACCGTGGCGACGGCTCCACCGAACGAGCGCGGCGAATACTCCTCCGCGTCGAAGACGGGATTGACGTGGACCAGGGCCGTGCGCCGCCCCGGGTCCAACCGCTCCCGGAACACCCGCGTCAGCTCGGCCACGGCCTTGGGCGGGTCATTGTCGTAGCCGTCGGAGACGATGACCACCAGCTCCGCGCCCCAGGCCAGTGCATCCAACAGCGGCGTGGCGAGGTCCGTCTGCCCGCGTGCGGTGACGCGCAACGGCTCCTCCACGGGACAGGTCCAGAAGGCCCGGTACTCGCGCGCGGAGGCGGACAGCAGGTAGTGCGCCGCCAGGGCCACCCCCAGCGGACGCCGACGCTTCTGCAAGGAACCCGACGAGGAGTAGCTGTTGTCCAGCACCGCCGCCACCCGGCCCAGGGAGGCCGGTGCCCGCGCCAGCACCCGCGCGGAGGCGCGCTCCAGCGCCGTGTGCAGCTCGTCCCGGCGCGCCTCGCGGACCGCGTCCGTCATCGACAGGGCATAGAGCGCAAGCTTCGTCAGCGGCGCGCGAGACAGGTCCACCGGCGGCTCCCCGCCCCCTTCGCGCGCGGCGGACTCCTGGAGGCGCAGCCGCTCCGCCTGGGTGAGCCGGGGCTCGATTCGCTGGAGGAACACGTCGCGGGGGACACCGTGCTTCTGGGCCAGGCCCTCCGCCACCGTGTAGGGCAGCTCATAGAGCGCCTCCTGGGCGAAGTGGGCCTTGCGGAACGTCTCCAGCAACGGCTGGGTGTAGACGCGCTTCTTCCATCCATGGAAGAGGAACGGCCCCAGCTCGCCGTCCAACTTCAGGTGGCCATGCACCACCGCCGCGCGCAGCTTGGCGCGGTACTTCACCGCGTCGAACGGCAGGCTGGAGCGCCCCGACAGGTACTCACGGACGATGGCGCGCGTCCTGCGGTTGTTGATGTGCCGCGAGCGCAGGGACTCCAGCACCCGGTAGGCCCGCTGCGACGGCAGGCTCCGCAGGGCGGCGGCGATGAGCGCGCCCTCCTCCCGCCGCTCCGCCGCGTCCGCCGGACTGCCGACGGCGAGCAGGTTGAGGATGATCTGCGCCTGATTGAAGTGGTTGATGCCCGCGGCGAGCGTGCGCCGATAGAGGCGCCGGTAGTTGCCGAGGATGTACTGGTGCAGGAACTCGATGGAGACCGACTGCCCGCGCGCGTCACCGTAGAACTCCCGCTGGCCCGTGCAGGAGAAACACGCGTTGACGAACATCACCAGGTCCTCGCGAGCGACCTGTTCGATGCGGACTTCGGCGGCCAGGGCCATCGCGCGCACTGCCTCCAGATGGGAGAGAGGAGCGCCGCTCGGGGAGAAGTGAAACGACCAGCGTGTCAGGCTCCAAAGGCTTGAATCGGAAGTCGCATCGGAGTCCCGCGAGCGGCGCTCCGAAGCTACCACACGTCCCTCAGTGAAGACTCCTGACGCTCGCCTTCAACGGCTCACGGCTGGCAAGTCACCTCGGAGTTGTCCACCTCACAGGTGGCGCACGTCGCCGTCTCCACCAACACTCCCTGGCGGCACTCCAGCACGGCCTTGCCATCCCGTCGGCACAGCCCCCGGCCCTCGGAGCTGGAGGAGCACGCGTCCCCCCCCACGTTGCCAGAGGTGTCGCACCGCACGGCCTCGTCGGACTCGCGGCAGCCGAGCGGACCCCGGCAGGGAACTTCCCGCCACGTCCCGGTGCGGCATTCCAGCGCCAGGACGTTCTCCTGACAGACGAAGCTGCCCGCCTCGTCACAATCATCTCCCGCGCTGGCGCCACCGCAGCCGGCAAGGAGGAGGGAACCAACGACGGACACTAGGACGAAGAGAGAGCGGTTCATGAGCTTGCGACCAATATTTCGAGCGTACCGCCGCCGGTCAACCACCCAGTGTCGTCTGGAAGAAACGCCGGAAATTTCCTCCCATCACTCGTTCCACCCAGGACTCCGGATGTCGGCGCAGCAGTGCCGTGGTGAGCAGGTGCAAGTCGGTGACGTCCTTCATCCCCCGTGGAAGCGGCACCATTCCGTCGTAATCCGAACCCAGGCCCACGCCTTCCTCGCCCATGACGTCCACCGCGTGTTCGATATGGCGGACCACGTCATCCACCGCGTCGCCTCCCAGATAGACGGGGGCGAAGA
>NZ_JABUMQ010000358.1:0-10818 GCF_013336645.1 Myxococcus sp. CA039A
GGGCAGGTCTTCACGTGTGGCGGCACGGGGGCTTGCACGGGACAGCGTGGCTATCACGGCACGTTCCGTCGGGAGACGGTCCAGGTGGGCGGGATGCCGCATGAGCAGCTCGTGTTCCGTGCGCCTGCAGGAATGGAATACCGTTATGGGCAGGCGGACACCTTTGCCAGCCCGCCGCGTCACCGATTGCTCTCAGTGACGGACGCCGCGGGCAATCGGGCAACGCTGGAGTACGGCGGGCCCGCAGAAGATGGAGAGGTGACGCGCGTCTACGAGGCCGGGGCACAGCGCTTCTTGCAGTTTGCGTACAAGCGCCTGCCGGGTGCACCCCGGGCTCTTTTGGCCAACGTGGAGTTGATGATGAACCCGTCTGCGCCGGCGCCCCTGCCGGCCGATGGGACGGCGACTTCGCTCGAGGTCTGTTTGCTGTTTGCGTACGACGCCCGCACGAACCTCGCGAGATCGAAGCGCCTGGATGGGTCTTGCGCGAACGCATCTGCTGAAGTGCTCCGGGAAGAGTCGTTCGCGTACCTGGACAGTATCGACGAGCGGTTGAACAGCAACCTCGTCGCATCCACGGATCCGAACGGAAACACGACGCGGTACGAGTACTACACCGCGTCGGATACCCTTCCTGGCGAGTCGGACTACCTGCGCTTTGGCGACAAGCGTGAGCGGGTGAAGCGCGTCCTGGAGCCGGAAGGCGCCACGACGGAGTTCGTCTACACGCTTCAGCCCAACACGCAGCCCATCTTCGGTCAGCCCGTAAGGACCTATGCGACGCGGGTGAAAGGGCCAAGGCCGGACGTTCCGGAGACGGTGTACCGGCTGAACCCGTACGGCTCAGCGGCGCAGGTGGAGCGTCCGCTGAGCGGAGCGGCGGTTGCTCGGACCCGCACCGCCTGGGATGTCACGCACATCCGCAAGGCGAGCGAGGAGGACGCACGCGGCCGCGTGACGCGGTTCCGCTACGACGAC
The DNA here is from genome assembly GCF_013336645.1 of Myxococcus sp. CA039A. Lineage (NCBI taxonomy): Bacteria > Pseudomonadati > Myxococcota > Myxococcia > Myxococcales > Myxococcaceae > Myxococcus > Myxococcus sp. CA039A. The sequence continues at coordinate 979 of NZ_JABUMQ010000358.1, forward strand.
TTTGGCAACATGGTGGAGCGCAGGACAGAGACGCCGGTGCTTGGGCCATCAGGCGAGGACCTGGTGGGGACGGAGCCCGTGCGTGACGCAGAAGGGCAGCCCGTGCCCGCGGTGGTGGAGCGCTGGGCATTCGATGCATCGTTCAGCGCACCGATCTGTCGCATTGACGCGGAAGGACGGGTGACTCGAATCACCGTGGATTCGTCCGGGACAGACCCCAGGACGGTGACACCTATTGGGACGGGCCTTCCATTGGAGACCCGCGCCTTGGCCACACCCGTTGCCAGTTCCGCGCTTCTCGGAGAGGCGGGCTGCCTCGAATTGGCCGCCACGGTGATGACGTCACCCCAGGACATCGTGACGAGCCAGCGGTATTGCCAGGTGGGCGGTGGTAGTTGCCCAATGGGCGCGCAGAAGGGAGACGTGTCGGCGGTTATCGACGGGAATGGGAATGCCGTCGCCATTCTCGCGTATGACGCATCTGGCCATGCGACGCAAAAGCGGACGCCGACGTCCGACGGAAGATTCATTGAGACAACGTCTGGGTATGATGCGCGCGGCCGTCTGGAGGATGAGTCGGACACGCTGGGGCACAAGACGCACCGAGTGTTCGATGGGCTGGACCGCATGGTGCGCAGCGAGCGACGCAACAGCAAGGGCCTGGGCCTGACGGAAGAGTACCAGTACTACGCTGGCGGGCAGGTGAAGGTCGAGACGAATGGTCTGGGCCTTACTCGCCAGGTTGTTCTGGACGGCCTCAACCGAACCAAGGATGTGACGGAGTCCGGAGGAAACCTCACTACGGCACTGCAGACGTCCTACCTCTACGACGAGACCAGCAACAGGACCGAGGTGGTGGACCGGCGCGGAGTCGCGACACAGACGGCGTATGACTTCTCCGATCGGCCGACGACAGTGACGGTGGCGGTGCGGGACGCAGCTCGCTTCCAGGCTCAGAGTGGTGCGTCCACGCAGGTGGGTCTTTCCGGCATGGTGGCCCGCTATGGCTATGACGCCGCAGGCAACCGTGTCTGGGATGAGGACAAACACGGCTTCCGGACAGAGTCCCGGCTGGACTCGCTGTACCGCGTGGTGGGCATGCGGACGCCCGAGGTACCGTCCGAGTCTCTTACGACGTCTGCCCTGCGACGGTACGAGGTAACGCGGCGCTATGACCGGGCGGGGAACCTCCTTTCGGAAACGGACGGCAACAGCCACACGACGACGTACGCGTATGACTTCGCCAACCGGCGCACCTCCACCGTGGACGCGGTGGACCGGGAGGAGCGCCGCGAGTACGACGGCAACGACAACGTCACCCTGGTGGAGAACCGGCAGGGCTCGACGGTGCACCTGGCGCGCGCTACCACGTATGACGGCCTCAACCGCCCCTTGGTGGTGACGGAGACAGTGGCGAGAAGCGAGGGAGCCACGCCCGCGGCGTGGACGTACACGCAGACGAGTCGCTATGACGACGCGCAGCACCGGATACACACGCGCGACAGGCGTGGCTTCGTCACCACTGTGGAGTTGGATGATTTGGACCGCGTCCTCACCCAGGTGGTGGATGATGGTGCCGCGCCGCTAACGCGAAGCCCTGACGACGCGCGTGCGGGGCCCGCCCTCGGGCTCCTCGCTCAGTTTGAGTACGACGCTAACGGCAATCGAAATGCTGTGGTGGATGCACTGGGCCGCCGCACGGAGGAGGTCTTCGATGGCCTCAACCGCCGCACCTTGCGCCAACTCCCCATGGGCGTGACGGAGTCCTTCACCTATGACGGAGAGGGACACGTCATCGTCCAAGTGGACGGGCGCGGAATTCAGCGGAAGGCCTCCTTCGATGTGCTGGGACGTCCGACGCGAGACGTGCTGGTGGAGAGCCTCTCCGCAGGCGGGCAGGAGTTGACGCGCACGGCGCGGACCTACGTCGACGTCCCCAATGCTGGCCTTGTCCAGGTGGAAGAAGCGGACGCGCGAAGCCACGTGACGCGGCGGTACCTCGATGCGCTGGGCCGCGAGGTGCGGACGGTGGACGCCCTCGACCACGCGAGGGACGCCCGCTTCGACTACGTCAACAAGCGCGAGGAGAGGGACAGGAAGGGCTACGTCACGACATACGCGTATGACGCCGCCAACCGGCTGCGCTTCCAGCGGGACTTCGATTTGTTGTCCACGTCTGTCGCCTATACGCAGAGTCATGAGTACGACGACGTGGCAAAGACACAGACGCTGCGCGACAGGCGCGGCGTCGCGACGGAAGTGCGCTACGCGGACGGCCTGGGCCGTGAGGAGCGCACCGTCCGGAGCGATGGGGCGGACACGCAAACCCGCGAGACGCGGTACGACGCCACCGGCCACGCCACACGGGTGACGGACGCCAACGGACACGTCACCGAGTCCGTGTATGACGGTGTGGGCCGGCTTCTTGAGTCGACGCAGGGCCTCGGGACGGCGGAGGCCGCGCGCGCCACCTCGAAGTACGACGCGGTGGGCAACGTGCTGGAGGTGAAGAGTGCCCGGGAGACGGGTGTGGCGTACGACGTGCGCCACACATACGACGACTTGAACCGGGCGGTGCGCAGCGAGGATGCGCTGGGCCATGTGACGTCGCGGGCCTTCGACGCGGCTGGCAACAAGGAGTGCGAGAAGCGGCCGCTGGGCGGCGCGACGCTGGCGCATGGCGCGGCGGGCGGGCTGGACGGGGCGGCGGTGAGGTCTCATGCCTGTACGGGCAGCTTCGTCACGCGATACGCGTACGACGAGGAAGGCAAGCTGCTGTCTGTGGAGGACGCGCTGGAAGGCGTCTATTCCTTTGTCTACGACGCGCAGCGCAACCTGGTAGCGAAGCAGGATGCCAACGGCAACCTGACGACGTATGCCTATGACGACCTCAATCGCAGAACGGATGAGTACCAGCACCTCGACGCGCATGCGCGGCTGACGCCTCAGCAGCGCGGCAGCGTGCCGGGCTCGGAAGGCGCGAATACGCTGCACTGGCATACGGGCTATGACGCCGAAGGGAATGTCTCCTCGCGACAGGACGCGGAAGGCCAGCTGACGCTGGAGACGCATGGCGTCCTCCACCGGCTTGAGACGCGGACGTACCTGAGCCACAAGCAGCCACGCGAATTACCCTCGGTGGACAGCGAGGAGTACGACTACGACGGCAATGGCAGCGTGACGTCGGTGGTGGAGACGAAGCAGGCCTTGTCGGGCACGGTGGTGGAAACCACGGTGCGCACCTTCGACGGGTTGAACAGGTTGAAGGAGGAGCTGCGTTATGACGGCAAGCGCGTCGACTATGGGTACGACGCGAAGGGTAACCGCCAGCAGGTGGAGGATGCGGATGGTGTAGCCACCGTGTACGTCTACGACGCGCTGGACAGGGTGCGCACCGCGACCCTGGGGGCGGCTGTCACCACGTACGCATATTGGCCAGACGGACTGCTGAAGGGCACCAACTACCCCAACGGAGTCGAGGAGCGACGCTGCTACGACACGGCGGGGCGCCTCACGGACGTCGTCACCGCCAAGGGGGCCATTTCGGACGCCTGCGACACGTCTGCTGCCGTGGTGAGTCGGTATGGCTACGGCTACGACGCCAACAGCAACCGGTCGTCTCAGACGGAGCAGCGTACCAGCCCCACCACGCAGGCGCTGGGCGCGGCCGAGTCCACGACATACGGGTATGACGCCTTGGACAGGCTGGTGGGTGTGAAGTATCCGGAGGGCCAGGCGACGCTGTACCGGCCAGATGCGGTGGGCAACCGCCTGGGCGAGAGGAAGGCGCCGGCCTCGGCCGTGGCGGCCCTCACCGCGGCAGCATTCTTCGCTCTGTCACCTGCGGACATGCTGGCAGACGTCACAGTGGCCTTCGACAGGGCGGACCGGGCGCTGTCGCAGACGGACACGAAGGACGCCTCGCGCAATGTGACGTTGGGTTGGGACAACAACGGCAACCTCGTCACTCGGCAGAAGCAGGGCATCACGCGGCAGCTGACGTGGGACATCCGCAACACTCTGACGGCGGTGTACGCGGGCGGTGTGGAGGTGGGGCGGTATGACTACGACGCCAACCTGCAGCGCACGAAGCGGCGCACGGCAACGGAGAACGTGGAGTACGTGCTGGACGACGCATTCGTGCTGCAGGAGGTCGACGCCTATCAGTCGAGCCACCCAACGAGGCGACGCTACCACTATGGCAAGGGGCCGCTGGCCGTCAGCGAGGTGGCAAGCAGCACCACGACAAACTTCCTCGGCACGGATGCGCTGGGAAGTGTGACGGATGCCCTGTCCACCGGCGGTAGTGTGGTGGCTGCTCGCCAGTACGATGCCTGGGGAAACCACCGCAGTGGCACGGAGCCTTCGGAGTGGGATTTCAAGCTTGGCTACACGGGGCACCAGTACGACTCGGAGACGGGCCTCACTTATGCCCGAGCCCGGTACTACGACTCGGAGCTTGGCATCTTCATCAGCCGCGATTCGTATGAGGGTAAGCTGGACGATGCGCTCAGCCTGCATAGGTACGCATATGCCCATCTCAATCCGCTGCGGTACGTGGACCCGAGTGGGCAATGCGTGTGGACATCAGAATGCTGGCTGCGTCTCGCAGAGGAAGTTCGACGCGGTGTTGTGGGGACTGCGTACGCCGTGGCGAATGAGGCGCACTATGTCTATCGTGATACTCGTCAGAACTTGGGTCTGGAGCCGATTGGTCCCATTGAGGCCCCCTACCGGATGTCGGAGCCAGAGCCCAAGGCAATCGAAATTGCGGAGTTCAACGACTTCAGATCTCAGTGGCAATCGGAGCTTCAGGGCCCACGTAGTCGGTGGACTTCGGATGGTCGCTACATCAATGCATTGGACTCGGCAGAGTCAAAGGCGTCTCGCGACCACAATCGACAGGTGGAGCATGCTATCCAGGGGACCGAAGCAGGCGCGCGAGTTGTATTGGCCGTCTCGCTAGAACTCCTGAAAGCCGAAGCGGGTGGAGTCGTTGCGAGCAGGGTGCTCGGCCGAGGGGCAGCGATAGCGCTAGAGGATGTTGCCACGGGAGCGACGGCGCTAAGTGGGCCAGCGAGTGTCGCGCACCGGGGGAAGCTTGCGGCCGAAGGAACGGCGGTCACTAAGGAGAGCGTCATGAGGGCCCTTCGCCAAAGTGGTAGCGTGGAAGGAGCTGCAACCGCGAAGCTCATCAAGCGAAAGAACGTGGAGCTTCGGCTGTTCCTCAAGGATCCATCAGGGAAAGGAAATGCCGGAATCCAGCCGTATGGTACGAATGAACTCCATGTTTATGCGCCAAGAAGTCCGACCGAGGCGGCAGGTGTGGCTACGCATGAGGCGAAGCATTACTTGCAGAGACTGACGCCATCGACATACACGCGGCGGCATGAATTTGAGGCGTACAAGTGGCAGTCCAGAGTTGATCGCAAAGCGTTGTCGATGGATGAAGATATATGGCGTCAGATTAATACCCAGAAGGCTTATCAGAATGTGCCTCCAGGAGAAATGCCATGAATCAGAGCGACGGTTCTTGGGAGGAGACTCCACGATGTCGGCAGTGCAATGGGGAGCTGAAGCTTGTTAAGGCGGAAGGTCCCGTGGAGACGTATCGATGTGTGTCTTGCGGTTTTGAAGTGGTCGGCGTGGTGACCCCTCGGCTTGATGAATTTATCAAGTCCCTTGGTCCGCGAGGAAAGCTGCGGGTGCGCTGGGGCGGGAAGGTGGCAGGAGCAAAAGAGACGCACGCATTGCGTCAACTAGCGCCCGACCTCCAGGCTAAGTCTGTTCCGGAAGCCCTGGCTCTGCTGAGAGTCAAGAACGAATGGGTTTTTGAGGAGATTACTCGAAGCCAGGCCAAGGATCTGGAACAGAAGGCGACAGCCCTGGGACTGGAATCCAGCATGGAGTTTCCAGACGCCCAATGAACTGGAGAAGGAACAGCTTCTGACAGCGGGGACCGATTGAGCCGATCCCTCTCTGCCAACGTGAGTGAGGCAGCTCGTAGGTCAAGTCCCGAATAGTGTGTGGTTGGTCGGGAGGGGTACGGGGACGCAAGGAAGAACAGGTGATTCGATGTCCCGAGCAAAGCTGTTAATACTTGAGGCGGAGAAGAAGTATGAGGAAGGCGACTTTTCTGGCGCTAAGGACGCCTATCCTCAGTGGTCACCGAAAACCGGCCAATGAAGGTCCCCTGAAAAGCGGCCAATGGGGAGGGCCGAGACGTTGACGCCCGGGTAGGACGTGGAGTCCGCCCGGGGGATGGGCAACGTCTTGAGCGACGAGAAGCAGCAGCAGGTCTTCGCTCTGGGGCGGTTGGGTTGGAGTCTGAGGCGCATCGAGGACGCGACGGGGGTGCGCCGTGAGACGGCCAGCGGCTACCTGAGGGCCGCGGGCGTGGGCATCCGGCCGCCGCGCCGCTGGGGTAAGTCAAAACCGGCCAATGAGGGGACCACCGAGGTGAGCGAGCCGGAGGCCGAGGGTGCCGGAGCAAAACCGGCCAATGAGGGGACCACCGACTCCATGCCGCGCGGCCGGGCCGGAGTCCGGCACATGTCGGCGAGCATCGTCGCGCCCTACGTCGAGTTGGTGCGGCAGCGGCTGGAGGTGGGCCGCAACGGGCGCGCCATCTACGAGGAGCTCGTCGACACGCAGGGCTACACGGGCAGCTACACTTCCGGGCTCAATGGATGCTCGCGCATCCGCGAACCGTCCTCTTCGAGGCCCGTCCGTTCAACTGGCTTCGCGGCTACCCCAGCAGCAGCCCTACCAAAGAGCAGCCTCCTCATGCTGCGATGAGGGGAACCCTCAGCCTTTCAACATTAAGCGGATTTCCAGAAGGTCATGGCTGGCGAAGAGGAGACTCTCATCCTGGGGAGCGACCATGAAATCGAGCAGTATGTCATAGAGAATTATCTCAATGGTGGGCGGTGATTCATGGGGAATGATTATGCTCGGGTTCTTGAAGGGCTGCTTGCGTCTGCGCGGTTTCTCAATGGTGGCGAGATTCCCGAGTTTTTGCAGGCGGCAGATCAGCGCTGCGGTAGGGGCAGGTTGCGTCAGGCGCTGACTGCTATTCTTGGTTGGCTCCGCTATATTGGGCGAGGTGGACGAGAGAAGGATGCCAAGAAGTTTGAAAGCACAGAGGGGAGGAGGGCGGCACCGTTCGAAGCAGTTTCGATGCTCTTGGATGGTGATGGTTTGTTTTCGGAATTATTTGAGTTGAATGGGTCTCTCCTTATGTGGCGATCATCGATTCCTGAGTCTGAACGGGTTCTTATCGTGAAGGAGATTGCTGAGAAGTGGGTGTCCCCAATTCGTGTTTAGGAATACATGCGGGATTTCGAACGGGCCTATTACGGGGGGGCGCGGCTTACGACTACGTCCCCGTGCTACCTTCCGCGCCCCATGAAGCGGACCGTCCTCATCGGTAGCCTCCTCCTGGCTCCGGCCTGTGCCACCACGTCGCGTGAGCCCGTCTCCGTCGCGGAGTCCTACGCCCGCGCCCTGGACGAAGGCCGCCTCCAGGACGCCTACGCCCTCACCACCGATGGTCCGGAAGGGCAGGTCGCCTTCCTGGAGCGCTACTCCGACGAGACCACCCGCCGCGAACGTGCCGCCGCCGTCCGTGCTGGCGCCGCCGTCCTCGAAGCCCGCGCTCCCTCCCTGACCCTCGCTCGTACCGGCGAAGACTGGCGCATCGTCGAAGCCCGTCCCGCCGATGTCCCCCGTGCCGCCCTCCGGCGCTTCCTGGATGCCTCCGACGCGAAGGACTGGAAGACGGCCTGGAGCCTGCTCGCCGCGCCCCTGCGTGCCCGCTACACCCCCGAGCGACTCCGCGAGGACTTTGATCGCGACCCCCTCGCCAAGGAGCGCCTGCGCCGCGCCCGGCTCGCTCTCAATACGCACGTCCGAGTCGGCGCCGGTGAGGCCGTCTTCCCCATTGGCGACGAGCGGGCCGTCCTCCTGGTCCTCGAGGACGGCGAATACCGGCTCTCCGCGCTCGAATAGGCCCGCTGACCCCGACACGCAGTGTCCCTGATAGACACCTTCAGCCCGCCAACACCCTCCAGCCCTCCAGGCCGTCGCCAGGGTGCGTCCGCGTCCACCCAGCGTTAAACGACGTTGACAGTCCCCCCGGGGCTGGCATGTTCCGCGCCCGCTGAGGGGCGCCCAAGCGCCCGTTTTCCAAAGGTTTCAGGTGTCCCGATGAGCGTTACCGAGGCCAGCATCCTCGCGGCGATGTCCAAGGTGATCGATCCCGAGTTGCACGTGGATCTGGTGAAGGCGGGGATGGTGAAGGACATCCGCGTCAGCGGCGACACGGTCAAACTCAAGATCGAGCTCACCACGCCCGCCTGCCCCATGAAGGGGAAGATCCAGGCCGACTCCGAGGCCGCGCTCAAGGCCGTCCCCGGCCTCAAGTCCTTCGACATCGAGTGGGGCGCCCAGGTCCGCTCCTCCGGCGGCGGCGCTCCGTCCCCCGGCGGCCTGCTCCCCAAGGTGAAGAACATCATCCTCGTCGGCGCCGGAAAGGGCGGGGTGGGCAAGAGCACCGTCGCCGTCAACCTCGCCGCCGCCCTCGCTCAGCATGGCGCCAAGGTCGGCCTGCTCGACGCCGACTTCTACGGCCCCTCCATCCCCCTCATGACGGGCCTGGGCGAGAAGAAGCCGGTCAGCCCCGACGGCAAGTCGCTGGATCCGCTCATCGCCCACGGCATGAAGGTCATGTCCATCGGCTTCCTCGTGGAGGCCGACCAGGCCCTCATCTGGCGCGGTCCCATGCTCCACGGCGCCCTCATGCAGTTGGTGCGCGACGTGAACTGGGGCGAGCTCGACTACCTCGTGCTCGACCTGCCCCCGGGCACCGGTGACGTGGCCCTGTCGCTCTCCCAGTCCATCCGCGCCGCGGGTGCCGTGCTCGTCACGACGCCGCAGGACGTGGCCCTGGCCGACGTCGTCCGCGCCAAGCAGATGTTCGACAAGGTCCACATCCCCGTGCTGGGCATCGTGGAGAACATGTCCCAGTTCGTCTGCCCGAACTGCTCGCACGTCACCCCCATCTTCAACCACGGCGGGGGCCGGAAGGCCGCGGAGATGTTCGGCATTCCGTTCCTCGGAGAGGTTCCGCTGGACTTGAAGGTGCGTGTCTCGGGAGACTCGGGCGTACCGGTGGTCATCGGCGCCAAGGACAGCCTGGAGGCCAAGGCCTTCCAGGAGGTCGCTCGCAACATCGCGGGTCGAGTGTCCGCACAGGGCGCCAAGAGCATGCCGCTGCCGGTGGTGCAGGCCCGCTGACAACCACCCAGGAGACGCTGCATGCCCCCAGTCGGCAATGACGACTACCCCGACGACCCGTTGATCGATGAGGACCGTTCCGGCCGCGAAGGCCGCTCCGGTCCCGCGGGCTTCGTTCCGGAGTTCGTCCGTCGCATGGCCGTCGCCGGCCTGGGCGCCCTCTTCATGACCGAGGAGGGCATCCGCAACCTGGCGGGGCAGCTCAAGCTCCCCAAGGAAGCCCTCGGCTTCATCCTCTCCCAGGCGGAGAAGACCAAGGACGAGGTCACCGGCGCCATCACCGAGGAACTCCGCCGCTTCCTCCAGTCCGAGAAGCTCCGCGACGAGTTCCTCAAGCTCGTCTCCGGCATGACGCTGGAGATCAAGGCCCAGGTCCGACTCGTCCCGCCCGACAAGGCGGAGAAGATGGGCGCCGACGAGCCCGAGAACACCGAGCCGCGCCCCAAGAAGGAGAAGACCGCCGCCCCCACCGCGCGCGTCGTCATCTCCGAACTCAACGCCCGCCGCCCCGGCTCCAAGCGTTCCAAGAAGGAGTAGTGGTGG
>NZ_JABUMQ010000359.1:0-10814 GCF_013336645.1 Myxococcus sp. CA039A
GTCCCCCCGCCACGGTGAGCCTCCGACCCACGCGGTCCGCCAGCATTCCACCGAGCGGCCCGGCCACCACCGCGCCCGCGCCATACAACGACGCGACGAGCCCGGCCCGCTCCACGGTGAAGCCCCGCTCCCCCGTGAGGTAGAGGGCCAGGAACGGCAGGATGAACGTTCCCAACCGGTTCACCAGCGTCCCCAACCACAGCACCCAGAAGGTCCGGGGCAGGCCACCCACCAGGGGGCGCAGGACCGCGGCGACGTGGGCCCTCAGCCTCCCCGGCGGCGCGCTCACTGCGGTGTCCCGGTGAGCACGATGGCCGAGGGGCTCGACCCCGAGGGGAACGGTGAGCCGACGATGGGAGCCAGCGCTCCCGACGCGGCGTCGAGTGTGTAGACCGAGACGTTGGGGCCTTCCGTCTCGATGTTCGTCAGGTACATGCGCCCGCCCACCAGGTCGAACGCGATGAAGCGCGGCCCCACCAACGCCGCGAAGGGCGAGCCAGGCACCGGGACCAGCGCACCGCTGCCAGGAAGGACGGAGAAGCCAGACACGGTGCCGTCCCCCCAATCCGCCACGTAGACGAAGCGGCCGGAGGGGTGAATCTTGATCTGCGCGGGGTTCGCGCCCGTCGGAAACGGAGAGCCCGCGACGGGCGTCAGCGCACCAGTGATGGGATTCGCGGCGTAGCCCCAGACATCGCTGGACAGGCCGTGCGCGACGTAGACCGCTCCCGTGAACGGATGGACGGCCACGGAGAAGGGCATCGTCCCCGCGCCGAAGGGCGACCCCGGCACGGGCGTCAACGCCCCGGTAACCGGGTGGATGGCATACGCGGTGACGGTGTTCGAGACATCGTTGACCGCGTACAGGAACCGCCCCAGGGGATTCATCCCGAGCGACAGCGGATGAGGCCCCGTCGCGAGGGGGGACCCCGCGAGCTGCGTCAGCGACCCCGTCATCGCATCCACCGAGTACGCCGTCAGCGTGTCATCCCCCCAGTTCGCCACGTAGGCGAACCGGCCCTGCGGCGTGAACACCAGGTTGATGGGGCGCACTCCGGTGGAGAACGGCGAGCCGGGGATGGGCGACAGCGCTCCGGTCCTCGGGTCGATGGCGTAGACGGAGATGCTCGATGAGAAGTAGTTCAACGCGTACAGCAGCCGCCCGTTGGGGTGCAGCCGCATGAACGACGGGCGCTCGCCAGCCGCGAACGGGGCGAGCGGCAGCGCGCCAAGCGCCCCCGTCCTCGGGTCGATGACATGCCCGGTGATGTCATGCGTATAGAAGTGACTCACATAGGCGAAGCGCCCGCCAGTCGCTCCACCTTCCGCGCTCGCGGGACTGGCGAGAGCGACCAGGCACATCAACGCCGACAGCAGGACGCACCGGCCCCAGGACTCGGGCCGCGACATGAGACGATCCACCAGGAGCACAGCGTCTTCTCTTTCTCGACACGGATGTGGCGTCAGGGGGCCCTGACAGCGGGGCCCGGGTGAAGTCTTCAGGCGCTGGCCGCGGCGCGCGCGGGCACGGAGGCCTCGGTCGGTCCGCCACACCATTTGTGGAGCACCGCCTCCAGGCCCGGTACGCCGGCGCGCGTCACTCCCCAGGCGACGATGCCATCGGGCCGGACGAGCAGCGCGGGGGGCAGGTCGATGCGGTCCCACGCGCCGCCGCGCGCCACCACCACCCGGTCCTCCCAGCCATGCTCCACGACGCTCGCGAAGCGCCCCTCGAGAGTCCTGTCCACGAGGACGAACCGCCGCTGGCGCAGCAACTCGTAGAGGCGGACCGGCCGCGCGTGGGGGAGGTCCAATTGGATGTCTGGGACGCGGCGTCCGACGAGCGGGTGCGCGTCCGCGCCGCGCGGCGGAGGATAGCGGAGCGTCAGCCCCGCGAACTCCTTCACCACAGGCAGTTGGATCGCCTTCACCTTCAGCGACTGCATGATGAGCCAGCGCACCAGCCGCAACGGGGCGGCGCTGGAGATCTCATACTTGAACACGAGGTCCGTCTTGCGAAGGGTCGCCTTCGCGATGGGATGGCGCTCCTCCTGGTACGAGTCCAGCAACCCCGCAGGCGCCCAGCCCTTGATTTCCGCGGTCAGCTTCCAGGCCAGGTTGATGGCGTCCTGCACGCCCACCTGGAGCCCCTGCCCTCCCGAGGGAATATGCGTATGGGCGGCGTCTCCCGCGAGCAGGACCCGACCCGCGCGGTATCGGTCCGCCTGGCGCTGGTCGCTGCGGAAGCGAGACATCCACAGCGGCTCGTGAATGCCCAGGTCGACGCCGAGGATGGCGCGCACGCTCTGCTCCACCTCCTCCAGCGTGACGGCCTGCTCCAGCGGGACCTGCATGCGCGCACGGTCCAACACGATGAGCCGGAAGGTGCCATCCCCGTAGGGGAAGACCGCCACGGTGCCTCGCGCGCCGGTGATGGCGTGCACGGGCGGATCCGGCGGGTGTTTCAGTCGCACATCGGCGGTGACCAGCGAGCAGTCGTACGACATGCCCTCGAAACCGATTCCCGACAGGGAGCGAACCGCGCTGCGCACGCCGTCACACCCGACCACGTAGCTGGCGTGCTCCTTCCACGTCTTGCCGTCCGCGCCCTCCACGTCGAGCGTCACACCCGAGTCCTCCTGCCGCAGCCCCACGACGCGGGCCTCGCGAACCAGCTCGGCCCCCGCGCGCAGCGCCCACGCCTCCAGCACCTCCTCGGTGCGGTTCTGCGGCATGATCAACATGAAGGGGAAGCGCGAATCGAGTCGCCCGAAGTCCAGGTAGCTCTTCCCATCCCCCAACGGGCCGTGCTTCCAAGGCAGGCCCTTCTCGATGGTGGCGTCGGCCTGACCGCGCATGTCGAGCAGCTCCATCGTGTACGGCGTCAGGCCGAACGCTCGGGACCACGAGGATCGCTGGGCGCGGCGCTCCAGGATGCGGCAGGGGATGCCCGCGCTGGCGAGCTCGGCGGCGAGCGTCAGACCGGTCGGTCCAGCACCGACAACGATGACCTTCGGGACGGGCGACACGGGGCTCCTGACGAGGACGGCGGTGATGTGGTGAAGGAATGGGGAGATGCGAGCCCCGGACTCAGACCAGCTCCACGGACGCGTGGATGTTTCCGCGCACGGGCGTGACCCGCGGCTGGTGGTCCGGCGCGAGGAGGACCATGGGCAGCCCCAGCTTGGGGACCAGCGAGATGCGCATCGCCCGGTCGACGCGCGCTCCCGGGACGAGCGTCGGCCGGAAGCGCTGCAGCAACATGGACAGGACGAGCTTCATCTCCAGTTGGGCCATGTGGCGCCCCAGGCAGTTGTGGGGACCGGCGCCGAAGGGGGTGTACTCGTGCACCGTGGGCGTGGCCGTCCTCCACCGCTCCGGCTCGAACCGCTGGGGGTTCGGGAAGAGCTCTGGCAGCCGGTGCGTCACGTAGGCGCTCGCGAACACCATGGTGCCCTCGGGCAGCTCGTAGGGGCCCAACTGGCACGCCTCGCTCGTGTAGCGCATCAGGAACGAGGCGGGAGGGAACAGCCGCAAGCTCTCCTTCACCACCAGGTCCAGGTACTCCAGCTTCTTGAGCTGCTCCACTGTCGGCGGCGCGCCGCCCAGGGTCGTGCGCAGCTCCTCCTGGAGCGTGGCCAGCACCTGGGGATGTCGGTCCAGGAGGAAGAGCGTCCACGTCATGGACGCCGCGCTCGTGGAGTGGCACAGGACGTTGTAGGCCTCGCCCACGAGCTCGTCGTCCGTGAGGCCCTGCCCATGCTCGTCCCGCGCCGTGATGAGCGCGGAGAGCACGTCCAACTGTCCGGCCTCCGCCTCCCGCTTGCGCCGGATGAGCACCCCGAGGATGTCCTCGATCTCCCGCGCGACCGCCAGCATCTCCCGGTAGGGCGCGCCAGGCAGGTCCACCCGCAGGAGCAGCGTGGTGGGAGCGGAGGCGAGCTCCAGCAACCGGGCGATGAGGTACTGGAGCCGCACACCGTCACCGGCGGGGTCCAGTCCGAACATCGTCTGCATTGCGATGCGCATGATGAGCCGCAGCAGATCCTGGTCGAGCCGTGGCCGCGTCTCCCCCACCGTCCACCGATCCAACTCCGCCTGGGTGAAGCCGACGATGGTGTCCCGGCAGGCGTCGATGCGCTGGGGACGAAAGGCGGGCTGCATCAACGTCCGGTGCTTGCGGTGGGCCGCGCCGTTCAGCCGGAGCAACCCGAACGTCAGCCGCTCCATCGCCGAATCGCGAGGCAGGTTGCTCTCACGGAAGGCATCCGAGATGAAGCGCTCCGGCTGGGTGAAGAGGAGCTGGTTGTACTCGGGGCCCAGCGCGTACACGTGCCTGGGCTTACGCGGGTCCCACGCGCTGACGGGGCCGTAGCGCTCAAACGCTCGCATGAAGTGCGCGGGAGGGTCGCCCAGCATCCGCAGGCCCTCCAACTGCCAGCCAATCAATGGCAGCGAGCGCGGCCCCGGCAGGCGAGGGGCGCGCGCCGCCACGGCCCCAGTCGTCATGACGCGCTCCGCGCGGCGGCGTGGGCTGGACGCTCCGCGGAGGCGATGACGAAGTCCAGGTTCTCGAAGGTGCCGAACCGCTTCAGGTAGGCGCGGGCCGCCCAACGCACCACCGGGTTCATCCGCTCGGCCATGGCCCCCTCCCCCACCCGACGCAACAGGAAGGAGGAATAGGGCGGGCAGACGTGCTCGCGGATGGACTGGACCTCCACCGCGCCGAAGCCCTCGGCGGCGAGCTTCCGTGCGTAGACATCGCGGGTGTACATGTTCTCGCCCTTGATGTGCATGTTCTGCCGCTCGAAGGCGCCCACCTTCTGCCCGGCCATCGGCAGGATGTCCGCCAGCACGACGCGCCCCCCGGGCTTGAGGACCCGGAAGGCCTGGCGGAAGAACGCCTCACGCGTGTTGAAGTGGTGGGCGGCCTCCACGCACACCACCTTGTCGAACGTGCCGTCCTCGAAAGGCAGCTCCGTGGCGGACGCGGCCCACAGGTTGATGCGCTCGCCCAGGCCGCGCTCGAGGACGCGCCCCTGCACCACCTTGAGCTGCGATTCGCTGATGTTGACCGCGTCGATGCGCGCCGGTCCGAACTCCTCCATCCACAGGAGGTCCTGGTCCCCGAAGCCGCACCCCACGTCGAGGAGCCGGTCCCCGGGACCGAGCCTGGCCGTCTGTGCGACGAGCCGCACCAGCGCGCGGGCCGCCTCGTCCAACGTGGCCGGGGCGTCCTTCCAGAAGCCCATGTTCATGAACATGCTCTCCTCGGAGAGGGAGCCGCCCTGGGCCAGGAAGCCATAGTGCGCGCGGACGCGATAGTCGTGCAGGCTCAGCTTGCGGTATGCGTGTTGAAGGATGTTCATGGACCCACCTGTCTGGGGTTTCGTTCCACGGCCTCGAGCGCGCATCGCTCCGGCGACACCGGAGCGCGGCGGTGCTCGAGGCACATGGGGCGGAGAGTTCGCTACTTCGTGGCCTGGAGGACGCCGTGGGGCGTCCAGGCACCGCAGGGGATGCGGTCGGCGCGCTTGAAGCCCGCCGCCTTGACCCACGATTCGTACTGCTCCCACGCGTAGATCATCCCGCCCTCCGCGGGGATGGCCGCGAAGTACACGCTGTCCAGCGCCGCCATCAACGGACCGTCACCCGCGTCGTTGGAGATGGAGCTGAAGATGACGACCCGGCCACCGGGCGGCAGCGCCTCGTAGGCCCGGCGCAGCAAGGAGGTGTTCTCCTCCGGCGTCCAGATGACGAGCTGATGGGAGAACAGGACGCAGTCATGTCCCGGGGGGAACGGCTCCGCGAACATGTCGCCCGCGTGGACCTTGATGCGCTCCGACAACCCGGCCTCCGCGATGCGCCGACGCGTCAGGGGCGCCGTCCCCGGAATCTCCAGGACCGTCACCTCCACGTTCGGGTACGCCTGGGCCAGCGCGATGGCGTTCACCCCATCACCGCCGCCCACGTCCAGCACCTTGCGCACGCCCGAGAAATCCACGTGCTTGAACAGGAGCGGGTTGGACAGCTCAGACCACGAGCGCATGTACTCGTAGAAGACCTGCTCCATGTGGGGGTTCTCGGACAGGCGGTGGTAGAGGTCCCGTCCCGCCCCGCGCACCCGGCGAAGCCCCACGTTGCGGTTGGCCTTCAGCGACTCCGTGAAGTCGACCTGGCCCTCGTAGCAGATGTACTGCTCGAAGCCGACGACCGACTTGAAGATGGCCCAGGTCTCCTCCTTGAACATCCGGCTGATGACCTCGGCGTTGCGGTACGCCCCGTCCACCCGCTCCGTCAGCCGCAGGGACGTGGTGCCCAGAAGCAGGATATCGATGGCCCGGGGCTGCAACTCCAGCCGCAGGGCAATCTCCTCCTTCGCGAGGCCCGGCTTGTGCTCGAGCAGTTCGAACAGGTTGAGTTCGCAGGCCGCGTTCAGATATTGGGCCGCCGAGGCGCCGAACAGGATGAACGTCAGATCATCGTGCGTCAGCGGACCCGTGGCGGGCCGAGCCGCCACCTTCAAAAGCGCGTTGTCGGTCTTCATCTGGGTGTTCCTCCACATCAAGAGACTGCAGTCGTTCGACCGGCCACATCACGAGGGCAAGGCTCCGCCAGGACCCCACGGGGCCTCTTCCTCGACTGACTTCTGGGAGACGGCAAAAACCCTACGACGTCTGCTCACTCCGGGTAGACAGGGGACGCATGTCTGTCCATGCATTGTCGATGTGGGCCACACAGTCCGAGCGGGCTCCGTGGAATCCCTCATCTCGCCAGCCGGGAGGATTGGGGCGCTCCACGGGCCAGATGGAGTACTGCCCTTCGTGGTTCACGACGACCTTGCATGACACGGATTCGTCACTGCCCAGGAATGCAGCCATTGTCTTGTTCCTCCCCCCCAACTCCAGGGAACCAGCATCCAACGGGTCGATACGGCGCTCACTCCTTGATGAGGTGGAGGCGCACGCGCTTGAAGTGTTCCAGGAGCTCCACGGCGGACTTTTCCGTCCGCTCGGCCATCAACAGACTGGTGCGCTCGGTCCCCACGAAGCTGGCACACACCGTTTTGTGTGCGTCATAGGCCCGCGCGACGGATTGGTAGAAGGCCTCACGCGCCTCTTCCAGCTCCACCGGGAGCCCCGCGAAGATGGGACGCAACCCGGCGAGCACCTTCACCATGTATTCGTGGTCGCGCCACCGCAGCCCTGTCATGCCCGGAGGCGCCACGGGCGGCATCAAGGTGGGACGGACCGACTTCTCGTAGGCCGTATAGGAATAGTCGCCCGTGAAGCGCAGCGCCACCTCGGCGCCATTCATCAGGGCGGTGACGCGCTCCAGGTCGGAGCGCGCGGCCTCCAGGTTCCCCGCCTCCACGTCCTCACGCAGGACGTGAAGGACAACCACCATCCCCTGCACGAGTGACATGAAGACGTAGTGCCCGCGCGTCCACCTACGCAGCGCGTCCCGCTCGCCAGACGCCGTCGAGCGCGGGGGCGGGAGCGCCGCGGCGCCCTCCCGGTCCACCGGACGGTCCAGGAGCATGTCGAAGAGCACGCTGTAGGCATGCCGCAATCGCCCCCACGCCTCGGGCTCCAGGTCCGTGCCGCTCGTGAGGGCCTCATCCAACAACGTCACGAATCCGTGGAGCGTGCTGTGGACGAGCAGCGGCACCACCCGTCCCTCGACCCGGACAATGGCAAATGCCTGATCATTATCCTTGTTGCCCTGCGAGGCCTCCGGGTCGTCCACCACCGGGGTGAAGTCCCCATCCCCCAACCCCAGTCTTGACAGGGAATCCCGCGCCGCGAAGATCGCCTGATCCTCGGCCGACCTCCGGTGCAGCGCGGCAAGGGGCTCCAGCACCGCTACCTGAGCAGCCTCCCTTTGGAGTTCCCCACGCAGGCGTGGCAGTCGCTCGGGTCGCAAAAGATAGATGCCTGGCGCCGTCACGTGCCTTCTCCTTGCCAATCACTGGCATCCCCACCAAACACCAGTACATTGACACGACTTTCCTGGCTTTACAACTTTAATTGACATTCCGGAATTAAGTCCTTACGGTCCAGCCCTTACATCAACCATGGTTGGAGTTGTTCTGGGGGCGCCTTCCCGTGGCATTGGACAAATCCCTCTCAATCAAACACGCGCAGCTCCCCCGCCACACGCTTGTCACCCTTCTGCAACAGCGGGCGGAGACCGAGCCGACACGCGAGGCTTTCAGCTTCCTGGGTGAGTCCGGCCAGGTGGAGCAGCGCGTCGACTACGCCACGCTGGCGCGGCAGGCCCGGGCCATCGCCGCGAGGCTTCAGGCGCAGGGGGCGGTGGGAGAGCGAGCGCTGCTGCTCTATGCCCCCGGTCCAGAATACGTGGCTGCCTTCTTTGGCTGCCTGTTCGCGGGGATGGTGGCGGTCCCTGTCTATCCACCGGAGCTGGCGCGCCCGGAGCGAAGCCTCTCACGGCTGCTTGGCATCGTCCGGGACAGCGAGGCGAAGTGGGTGCTCACGACCGCCCTCCTGCGCGGTGTCGCGGAGGGGCTGTTCGCCGAGTTCCCCGAGCTGGAGCGGCTGAAGTGGGAGCTGACGGACGAGCTGCCTTTGGAGGTGGCGGAGGACTGGCGCGCACCAGAGGTGGATGCCTCCACGATGGCGTTCCTTCAGTACACGTCCGGTTCGACGGCGACGCCGAAGGGCGTCGTGCTCACCCACGCCAACCTGCTCCACAACCTCGAGGCCATCCACGAGCGGTTCGGCCTCACCCGTCAGAGCCGGGGCGTCATCTGGCTGCCGCCCTACCACGACATGGGCCTCATCGGCGGCATCCTCGCGCCCATCCACGGTGGGCTCCCCGTGGACCTCATGTCGCCTCTCACGTTCCTGCAGGCTCCGTTCGCGTGGCTCAAGGCCATCTCGGACCGCAAGGGGACGTGCAGCGGCGGGCCCAACTTCGCGTATGAGCTGTGTGCCCGGAAGGTCACCGAGGCCCAGAAGGCGACGTTGGACCTGTCGACCTGGGAGCTGGCCTTCTGTGGAGCGGAGCCGGTGCGCGCGGACACGCTCGACGCGTTCGCCCGGGCGTTCGAGCCCTGCGGCTTCCGTCGGGAGGCGCTGTACCCCTGCTACGGCCTGGCGGAGGGGACGCTCATCGTCACGGGGCCCGCCAGGGGCCGGGGCGCCCGCGTCCGGACATTCCAGCGAGAAGCGCTGGAAGCCCACCGTGCCATCCCGTTGGAGCGTGCTCCAGAAGACGGGCAGACGAGCGCGACGCACGTGAGCTGCGGCGAGGCGGCGGCGGGGCTGCACGTGGGCATCGTGGACCCGGGGACGCGGCGGCGGCTCGAAGAGGGCCACGTGGGAGAGATTTGGGTCCAGGGGCCGAGCGTGGCCCAGGGCTACTGGCGACAACCCGAAGCGACGGAGCAGGCCTTCGCGGCCCACGTGGCGGGCGCGGACGACGGGCCGTGGCTGCGCACCGGGGACCTCGGCTTCCTTCAAGATGGCGAGCTGTACGTCACCGGGCGGCACAAGGACCTCCTCATCATCCGGGGACGCAATCACTATCCCCAGGACCTGGAATTGACCGTGGAGCGCAGCCACCCCGCGCTGCGTCCCGGTTGCGCGGCGGTGTTCGCGCGCGGTGACGAGGCCACCGCGGGAGTCGTCGTCGTCCAGGAGCTCGACCGGCGCTACCCGGGCGAGGACTGGGACGCCATCTCGAACGCCATCCGGCAATCCCTCTCCCTGCAACACGGTGTGGGCGTCGACTCTGTCGTCCTCATCCGCGCGGGCGCCCTGCCCAAGACCTCCAGCGGCAAGGTCCAGCGCTCCGCGTGCAGGGAGGCCTGGCTCGCGGGACGACTCGCCCCCGTCCACGCGGACGCGCCCCAGACGCGGGAAGTGCCCGACCGGCTCTCGCGAGACGACCTGATGGCGCGCTCCGAGGACGAACGGCGCGCCGTGCTCATCGACTTCCTCTCCCGGGCCGGGAAGCTCCCCCCGGGGTTGCCCGCCCACGAGGCCGCGCACCACTCGCTGGGGCTGGATTCGCTCGCCCTTGTCGAATTGAAGCATCGCCTCGAACGGGACCTGGGCGTCTCGTTGGAGTTGAGGCTGTTGCTGGGCGCCCCCTCCCTGGAGGAACTCGTCACCCACCTGCAGGAGGCGTTGCGCGCGGCGGCGCCACCTCCGAGGGCCGAGGAGTTCCCACGCGACCAGGAGGCCCACCTGCTCCTGACGCCGGGGCAGCGAGCCTTGTGGTTCCTCCAGCAGTTCAAACCCTCCTCCCTGGCCTACATCCTCGCGAGGGCGGCCCACATCCGAGGGCCCCTGGACGTGGCCGCGCTGCGCCGCGCGTTCGAGGTGCTCGTCGCGCGCCACCCCTCCCTGCGCGCCACCTTCTCCCTCGTCGGAGAAGAGCCCATCCAGCGACTCCACGCCCGGCGCGCGGACCTCCTCCAGGTCGTCGACGTCTCGGGTGAAGACTCGCACACGAGCCACGCCCGACTGAGGGAAGCCGCCTTCCAACCCTTCGACCTGGCCCGGGGTCCGCTGCTCCGCGCGACGTTGTTCTCGAAGGCGGCCGACGAGCACGTCCTCCTGCTGGCGTTCCATCACCTCATCGCGGACTTCTGGTCGCTCGCCGTGCTGGTGGAGGAGCTGATCCAGCTCTACGAGGGGACTGGGAGCGAGGGCGCGCTGCCCCCACCCGGGCATCCCGCGACGTGGCTCCAATTGCAGCAGCAATACCTGTCGAGTCCCCGCCAGCAGACTGACTGGGAATACTGGCGACAGCGGCTCGACGGCCCCTTGCCTCTCCTGGAC